>CAZFKA010000001.1:0-7748 GCA_964519155.1 uncultured Bifidobacterium sp.
CACTTTCACCTGGGCTTCATATCCTTTGACGGCTTCTTTGGCTTGCAGATAATAGTGGGTTCCGGTTTGCCAGATCAATTGCGCTCCACTGGCTACAATTTCTTTAAATTGTGCGATCAGTGTTTCGTTTATGCTGCGTGCACCCAAACTACCACCAAAGGCGAAAACAACCTTACGCGTTTCGTTGAGTTGAAAAAAATTCTTGCCTTGGGCGGCACTGTATACATTGCCCGCGATCGACTGCCGTACGGGATTTCCGGTATTGATGATTTTGTCCTTCGGAAAAAATCGTTCCATTCCGTCGTAGGCCACACAAATGGCTTTCGCTTTTTTCCCCAGTATTTTATTGCTTTTTCCGGCAAATGAATTTTGTTCCTGAATGAGTGTAGCGATCCCTCTTTGCTGTGCGGCATTGAGCATCGGAAAACTGGCATAACCGCCAACGCCTACTACAGCGTTGGGTTGAAATTCGCGTATGATTTTTCCAGATTGAAAAAAACTTCTGATCAGTTTAAAGGGTAAGAAAATATTTTTCAACATACTGTCGCGACTATAGCCGGCAATATCCAGTCCAATGATGCGATAGCCTTCTTTCGGAACTTTTTCCATTTCCATCTTTCCTTTGGCACCTACAAACAACAATTCAACATCAGGTTGCAGTTGCCGCAAAGCATTAGCAATCGCTACAGCCGGAAAGATATGTCCTCCCGTACCGCCGCCGGCAATAATAATGCGCATATGTGCTTGTTTAGTCAATGTTATGGCCGGTTGAATTAGTGATAGTTGCTGGTTCCCTATTTTCTGCTGCTTGTAACGACTTCTTTTCTTCCTCTACAAAACGGCTGACACTCAAAATGATGCCGATAGCCAAACAGGTAAACCATATAGAAGATCCGCCCATACTCACGAGAGGAAGGGTGAGGCCGGTTACCGGAAGCAAACCCACATTTACACCCATGTTGAGAAAAGCCTGAAAAACTAACGTGAAACTGAGTCCGACGGCGAGGAAGGCACCAAAGGCATACGGACAGCGACGGAACAATAAAATACTTCGCCACAAAAAAAGTAAATAAAGAAAAATGAGCAATACGCCTCCCAGCAGACCATATTCTTCGATGATGATAGCAAAAATAAAATCGGAATAAGGATGGGGCAAAAAATTCCGCTGGGTAGAATTTCCGGCTCCTTTACCGGCCAGTCCACCTTTTGCAATCGCAATTTTAGAATGAAACAACTGAAACGGCACATCGTCTTTATCTTTAGAAGTAAACTTTTTGATCCGTTGTTCCCAGGTTGCCGCACGTCCAAAACCAGTCAGTTTCGATACGGTAAACAAAATGCCAAACAACAATACACCCGTAGTGGCAAGTATGGCGAGATGCGATAGTTTGACCCGGCCAATGAAAAATAAAACACCCGACGACAAAGCGATCATCAGGGCGGTTGACAAATTGGCCATCGCCACGAGACCACAGATAACGATCACCGGTAAAAATATATGAAGAAAAACCTTCCGTAAATCGTTCAGGTCATTTTGCATTTTCGAAAGTTGGCGGGCCAGAAACATAAAGAGTCCAAGCTTAGCCAAATCGGAGGTTTGAAATGTTAGTCCCACGAGTGGTAAACGTATCCAACGAGATCCTTCGTTTAACGTAGTACCATAAAATAAGGTGAATAACAAGAGGGGAATACTGATGGCAAAAAGCAACAAAGCGATATTGGAATAAATGGTGTAGTTGACTTTATGTGAAAAATAAATAATGACGATACCGGCGAGTAACACGCCTAGTTGTTTGACGAGATAGATCTCTGCATGGCCTTTGTTCATGCGATATGCAAGCGAACCGGTTGAGCTGTACACGGCCATCAGGCTGATGAGTGACAATACGATTACTACTCCCCATATGATTTTGTCGCCCTTCGTTCTGTTTAGTAATAGTTGCATAAAATTTTATTTTTCTTTGATAGTTATGGCATCAGCTAACTTATAAAGCCTTGACTGTCTTTTTGAATTGTTGTCCGCGATCTTCATAGTTTTTAAACAAATCGAAACTGGCGCAGGCCGGTGACAATAAAACCGCATCACCTGCTTGTGCCTGTTGATAGGCGGCGTGTACTGCATCCTCAATATTGTCGGTGTCAATGATGGTGGTAATACCTTTGAAGGCTTGATGAATACTGCTATTGTCGACACCCAGACAAACAATAGCTTTTACTTTCTCGCGAATCAACTCTTCTATCTCGCGGTAATCATTCCCTTTGTCGACTCCGCCAAGTATGAGTACTACCGGTTTGCTCATCGATTCGAGTGCATACCAAACACTATTAAGGTTAGTGGCTTTGCTGTCGTTAATGAACTCCACGCCCCTGATATAAGCCACTGTTTCCATACGATGTTCGAGCGCGCTAAACGTACGGAGACTCTCCCGTATTGTTGAATTGCGGATCTCAGCCACTCGCGACGAGATGCCGGCCGCCATAGAATTATATTGATTGTGTTTGCCTTTCAGTGACAGTTCGTTGATTGAAATGGAAAACGGTTCTCCGTTCACCCGTATCATAATTTCATTATTGTTTACGTAGGCACCGTCGGTATGGAGGGATTCATTCATGGTAAAAAAAAGAATTTTGGGGGTTAGTGTATTTTCTTGTAAATATTTTTTGCAGGCTTCATCATCAAAATTGAGGATGAGATAATCGTTATTCGTTTGATACCGGGCAATATTAAATTTTGCCCGCACATAGGCTGAGAAATCGTATTGATAGCGATCGAGATGATCAGGGGTAATATTAGTGATCACCGCAATATCAGGTCTGAAACTGCTGATGTCATCGAGTTGAAAACTGCTGATCTCCATTACATACCACGCAGTGGGTTGTAAGGCAATTTGCCGGGCGAAACTATAACCAATATTCCCTACCAGCGACACATCATAGCCTGCGCGTGTAAACATATCATAACAAAGACTGGTGGTAGTTGTTTTGCCGTTGCTTCCGGTGATGCAAACTATTTTGCTATCCCCCTTATAACGATAGGCAAACTCAATTTCGCTGATGAGGGGTATTTTCTTTTCGATTGCTTTTTTTACGATATCAACTTTGTGGGGAATACCCGGACTTTTTATTATTTCTGCGGCACCCAATACAATTTCTTCTGTGTGCCTTCCCTCTTCAAAGGGAATTTGGTGTTGCAGCAGGGTTTCACGATACGGCTCAGCAATCATTGATTTATCACTCACAAATACTGACATCCCCAGCTGTTGAGCCAGTAAAGCAGCACCTGTTCCGCTTTCACCACTTCCGAGTATGACGAGTTGATAATGCAATGTTTTTATTTTTTGATGTTGATTTACTTTACTTGTGTTTTATTGTAGTTTGAGGGTTACGACACTCAGTACGGCCAAAACGATTCCAATAATCCAGAAACGAATGGCGATCTTACTTTCATGATAGCCCAGCTTTTGATAATGATGATGGAGCGGAGACATCAGAAATATTCGCCGTCCTTCGCCAAAACGTCGTTTGGTATATTTGAAATAGGCCACTTGTATCATCACGCTCATATTTTCGATCAGGAATACGCCGCATATGATCGGTATGAGTAATTCCTTGCGGATGATGATAGCCAGTGAGGCGATGATACCCCCGAGTGCGAGACTCCCTGTATCGCCCATAAAGACTTGTGCCGGATAAGAATTGTACCAAAGAAAACCGATACAAGCACCTACAAAGGCTCCGATAAAAATGGACAATTCCGAAATATTGGGAATCTGCATAATATTGAGATACGCCGCAAAATTGGCATTGCCTGAGAGGTAGGCGAACAAGGCCAGACAAATACCGATAATAGCACTGGTGCCGGTAGCGAGTCCATCTAAACCGTCGGTGATATTGGCTCCGTTGGAGACCGCAACGATGATAAAAATGACAAATAAAATATACACAAACGGCGTCATGAATCCGATTGATTTAGCCCCGAATCCTGAGGCAATTTTCGCATAACTCAACTCATGATTTTTTGTGAAAGGTATAGTGGTCACCGCGCTTTTTACACGGGCATAGGTATGGGTCATTCCTTTGTCATCCACCTTTACGATCCCTTCTTTTACCACCTTATCATCAACACTGAATACTGCCGGTTTATCACCGGTCGTTTCACGGGTAATATATACATTTTGATTGTAGTACATGGTGAGTCCTACAATGATGCCGAGACCAATTTGTCCGAGAATTTTGAAACGTCCGGCCAGTCCTTCTTTGTTTTTCTTAAACACTTTAATATAGTCGTCGAGAAATCCGATAAGACCCAGCCAAACGGTAGAAATGAGCATGAGAATTATGTACACATTTTCGATACGCGCAAACAATAATGTCGGAATGATGATAGCGGCAATGATAATGATCCCCCCCATGGTCGGCGTTCCGCTTTTTTGCTTTTCGCCTTCCAAACCCAGATCGCGGACCGTTTCGCCAATTTGCTTTTTGTGCAGATAACGGATAAGCCGTTTACCATACACCATTGAAATAACCAACGACAGTATGATGGCAACAGCAGCCCTGAACGAAATAAAATAAAACACACCAACACCGGGCATGTTAAAATGTTCGCGCAGATAAGTAAATAAATAATAGAGCATACTGTTTCTTATTTTTCAAATAGGTTAAACATTTCCTGTAAAATTTCCTTATCATCAAAATCGTATTTCACTCCATTGATCTCTTGATACTTTTCATGTCCTTTACCGGCTACCAATATGATGTCGCCATCGGCCGCTATACTGCAGGCAGTGCGAATGGCTTCCTTTCGATCTGCAATACAGATATATTTCTTTTTGTGGTTGACCGGTATGCCAACTTCCATATCCCTGATGATCTGCATGGGTTCTTCGTTTCGCGGGTTATCAGATGTCAGCAATACTTTGTCGCTGTGTTCGCAAGCTACCATTGCCATCAACGGACGTTTTGCCTTATCGCGATTACCACCGCAACCGATCACCGTAAACAAAGTTTCGTTGCCCCTACGTAACTTATTGATTGTGGCTAGTACATTCAATAAAGCATCGGGTGTATGGGCATAATCGACAATACCCATTATATTTTCGGTTGGTGAAAAAAGATACTCAAACCTGCCTTCAGCACCCATAAGCGTACTCAGGATCTGCAATACCGACTTTGATTCACCCAATTCAACGGCCGCCCCATAAACACACAGCAAATTATACGCGTTAAACTCGCCAATCATTTTGAAAAAAACTTCATTACTATCAATCATCATGACCAAACCATCAAGATTATTTTCCAATACTTTACCCTTATAGTCGGCCATTGTTTTCAGCGAGTACGTTTTTTGGCGCGCAGTCGTATTTTGCAACATCACCAATCCCCGCTTATCATCGATATTGCTCAATGCAAATGCTGTGGAAGGCAATTGATCGAAATATGATTTTTTAACCCGGATATATTCATCGAAAGTTTCGTGATAATCGAGATGATCGTGGGTAATATTCGTAAAACAAGCTCCCGTAAACTGCAGTCCGCCGATACGATGTTGGTGAATCGCATGCGAACTCACTTCCATAAAAACATGCGAACAATTCTGATCACGCATTTCGGCGAGTAAAGCCTGAAGATTCACCGCATCCGGTGTGGTATGTGTAGCAGGAATGATTTGTTCAGCAATTTGATTCTGAACCGTAGAGATGAGTCCACATCGATATCCTAATGTGGTAAACAACTGAAACATTAGCGTTGCGCAGGTTGTTTTTCCGTTAGTACCTGTAATGCCCACAATTTTCATTGAGGCGGAGGGATGATCATAATATCGAGAAGCGATAGTGCCTGCAAGAACTGCACTATCTTTTACAACAACATAGGTTACTTCTGCAGCAAGGTGTTCGGGCAATTGTTCACACACGACGGCGTTAGCTCCTTTTTCGATAGCCTGCTGTATAAAGGTATGGCCATCCGCTTGTGCGCCACGGATAGCGATGAACAGCCAACCGGGTGCCGCTGCTCGTGAATCGATACACAAACCGCTAATCTGAAGATCGTTGTGACCGTGAAGAGACAGTATGTCGGTAGGGGATAATATGTGTTGGAGTTGCTTCACGATTAGCTTAATTGTAGCATTATTTTTGAACCTCTTTGTATGGCACTACCTGGTGCTACCGATTGAGAAACAACTTTCCCTCTACCGGCACAGGATACCCGCATACCAGATCTTTCGAGTATAAAAATCGCATCCTTCAGCCCCATACCTTGCACATCCGGTACGGTAGCAGCATTCATTTCCATTGCTTTGGCCGAGTATTTCCCGCTACTATCCTTTTGTTGGGCTAACCAACCGCCTGCGTTGATTGCAGGCGTTTCGAGTTGAAGTCCTAAGGCAATTCTATTGAAGTTAGCTGCCTGCATATTTTTTGAGACCAATACTACGTCTACACGGGGTTGATCCGCCACGGAATTCACTTTATGCATATTCATCGCGTACAAACGGTTGGCAACTTCTTTGAAAACCGGTAAAGCGATCTGTCCGCCATAGTAATTATTGGATCCTTTCTTTGTTCGCAATACGACACAGATCGTATACTGAGGATCTTCTTTGGGAAAGAATCCGACAAAAGAACCATGATACATCCGATCGGTATAACGAATCTTTTCTTTGATATTTTCGCCATTCGGACCAATATGATCAACCACGTCGGCGACTTGCGCAGTGCCAGTTTTACCGCAAATGGTATAGTATGGATTTTTTAGGGCTTTGCCTGTACCGGTTTCCACAACTTCATTCATGGTTTCCTTAATTTTCTCGATAGCATTTGAATCGAGTATATCTTTATTCAACACAGTGGGTTGAAAAGTGAGAATATCCTTTCCATATTCACGTACACTGTTTACCAGGTACGGTTTCATTAACTTGCCGTTGTTGGCAATGAGGTTATAAACCATACAAGTATGCAAAGGCGTGATCATGACAGAATAGCCCATTCCCATGTAAGCGAGACTATAACGACCTTTTTCGAGTGAGTCTTTTTTATAGTGCGGGCGGGCTTCATTACTGACATTCAACCCAGTGATTTGATCGAGACCCAAGGCATGCAGATTTGACCAATAGGTACCAATCTTATCCTTATAATTTTCATGGATGAGCTTCGCAAAAGCCACGTTTGATGAATGGGCAAAAGCGTCCTTAATGCTGAGCCATCCCAGTCCGGAATGACTATCGCGAATGGTATACGGTCCAAATTTTGCCGAGCCTCCCTGACAATTCACTTTGTCGTCGATTGTTACAAGATGATCCCGCATCAGCGAAATGAGAGAAACAAGTTTGAAGGTTGAACCCGGTTCAATTTTTTTCAAAGCGTAGTTATAATCTTCGCCATAGGTCCCGTCACTTAAACGGCCAAGATTTGCCATAGCCTTGATTTTACCGGTTTTCACTTCCATGACAATGCAGGTACCAAATACAGCCTGTTCTTTTTCGACCTGTGCATACAAGGCATTTTCTGCGACATCCTGTATTTGTAAATCAATCGTGGTAATGACATCAGCACCATTTTCCGGTTCAATTTCCGAATCATCGAGGGGCATCCAGGTACCACCGGCGATTTGACGAACAATACGAGTGCCTTGTTTTCCCCTTAACAAAGAATCATAGCGTCCTTCGATACCCACATTGTCAGCATTTTTGCGGGAAATACCGATAACGCGGTTAGCCAATAAACCATAAGGGTTCAGTCGTTTAGTAC
>CAZFKA010000001.1:7758-57824 GCA_964519155.1 uncultured Bifidobacterium sp.
CAATCAAACCCCCTTTGTTCTGACTTTTGCAAAACGGCTGTAGCTTTTTAATAGCCAGAAATTCTTCATAGCTCGCCTTTTTCTTCAACAAAAAATACCGATTTTCTTTTTCAAATTCGGTGCTCAGCACTTCTTTGTACGCGGTCCAGGGCATACCCTGAAATATTGCAGCGAGTTCATGCGAAAGCGGTTCGATGTACTTATGAAAAGTGTCTTTGGGAATGGCTTTAAAGTCGATACGCAGATCGAATTGCGGAATTGAGGTAGAGAGCAGGCTGCCGTCTTCGGAATAAATATTTCCTCGTTCAGGCGAGATCGTATCGATCTTGGTATGCATGCTGTCAGCTTGTGCAAGCAATTCCTTTCCTTCTTTGAATTGTATTAATGCTCCTTTGTAAAGGATCATCAATGCGAAGATGCACATGGCAATAAATGTGAGGTAAACACGATATCGGATGTCAGTACTAGTTTTCATGCGGTGTATTTGAGGCGATACTGATCGCGATTTTATAAGGAGGCACTTTTGTCTTTTTTAATCCAAGGGAGCCAGCTTTTTGCTCGAGTTGGCTTTCTTTGGTGAGAAACATGATCTGTGTTTTTTCATCCACGTATCTCCAGCGGAGTTCTTTCAATTGTTTTGCTGTTTTATTAATATCCCTGATCGTATTTTCGGCGTAGTGGTTGATAGAGATGTATATCAGACTCAAAAAAGCGACATACAAAATCAGGGGGATATTGCTCACAATACCTTTTTGACCAACATTATTCAGTATCAGCTTCCAGTCGGGGATATGCAGCTTTTTCATGTTGTATATAATCGTTTTTTTTGTTTTTTGTTTTGTTGGTTCAGTCTTTGCACGCTTAAGGTGCTACGGTTGGTTTGTTGTTTATTTTTTTTCAGCGACCCGAAGCTTGGCACTTCTTGCCCGTGGGTTTTGTTTGGTTTCCGCTTCGGTTGGCAGAATCGGCTTTTTGGTGAGTACTTTCAGCGTGGGTTTCTTTTGTCTCGGCGTCCATTCAAATTCACTTTCGTCGAAGGATTCTTTTTTCATCCAGTTTTTAACCAGGCGGTCTTCGAGAGAATGAAAAGTGATGATGGCCAGCCGGGCACCCGGGCTCATTGCTGAGGTAATGGTCTCGAGAAACATTTTCAGGGCACCGAGTTCATCATTTACTTCGATCCGAATCGCTTGAAAAACCTGCGCCAGATATTTGTTTGGATTGCCATAGCTACAAGTGCTGATAATTTGTTTAAACTCATTGATGGTCTGTATCGGATTGTGTGTTCGACTTTCAGCAATGCGTCGGGCGAGCACTTTCGCGTTCGTCACTTCACCATATTGTTCAAAGAGCATTTGCAGTTTTGCCTCAGGGTATTGGTTCAGGATCTGCGCTGCCGTAACCGGATTGCGCGTATCCATCCGCATATCAAGTGCCGCATCAAAACGGGTGGAAAAGCCACGATCAGCGGTATCAAACTGCCAGGAACTGACCCCGAGGTCGGCCAATACACCATCAAGCGCATTGAGTTTGTACAGGCGTAGAAAACGTGATGCATACCTGAAATTCTCCGGAACAAAAATGATCCGGTCGTCGTCGGGTACATTTTTGCGTGCATCTGCATCCTGATCAAACACCATTAACTTTCCTTTGGGTCCGAGACCGGCCAAAATGGCGCGACTATGTCCACCTCCACCGAAAGTAGCATCCACATATACCCCGTCAGGCTGAATATTGAGTTGCTCGACACTTTCCTGTAAAAGAACTGCCTGATGATAAAATGCTGATTCCCCCATGACTAATCTCCCTTAATCGGATTTAAGAAGTTGGCACCCAGTATTTTGCCAGTCAACATTTTTTTCCGTTCTGAATCAATCTTTTCAGCCGCTTCATAAGCTTTCGCATCCCAAATCACTGTGTAATCTGACATCCCCAGCATGATCACATCTTTTTCGAGACCCGCATGCGCTTTCATTCTGTTGGAGATCACGATACGCCCTGATGCATCCATTTCGATCGGAGAAGCGCCATTCATCATACTGAATTTCAATTCCATTGCCTCTTCGTTATAATCGTTCAAAGTATCCAGCTTCTCTTCTACCTTTTTCCATTGTGAATTTGTATACAGCATTAAAAACGGTCCATTACCTTTTGTGAGCATAAACTCACTTTTTTCGTTTTCGGGCAACTTCTTTTTGAACGACGCGGGAATCATGATCCGTCCTTTGGAATCAAGCGTTACTTCATATTCACCGTAGGTTCTTGTCATTTTAATGCGAAATGATACATTTTCTGACACAAATCTACACTTTTTACCACATTCGGTGTTAATTTTTGAAGAATTTTTTAAAAAGTAATTTATCCACAGGAGTCGGGGGTGCGGTCAGTCTGTAATACAGTATAATCGCGCATTTCAAATACTGTATAATGCATTGAAAAGTGTTGATAAAATGTGAATTTCTATAAACATCCTGTTAACTCTTGTTAATTAGTCCTAAATAGGTTGGCATAGAAGGTTCACAAACAAAGATAGCTTAAATTGACGATGTGGGTAAACCAAGCCATAAAAAAAATCCCCATCCGTGGTAGATGGGGATCAATCAGTTCAACTGGATTTTTAGCGAATGCCGTGCATCATTTTTTTCAGCAAGGGCGTAAGCAAAAACAGAATTATGGCCGCAATGCCGGTTAAAACCACAAAAACCATAAAAAATTCGTACAAATTATGAATTTCCATTCCGACAAAAACCGGGTTAGAAGCTGCTATATTATTTTCTTCGAGTAACTTGAGTTGTTCAGGCGTTGCGGTGAGGGTTTTGTTCAGGAGAGCCTGCAGATCAATGCCAAGTTCCTGAGCCTTCTTAAATTTATCTCCGGTCGCCGGAATTAACGCACCGAGTGATCCGGCAAGGGCATAACCCGCAGCATTAGACAAAAAGAATACCCCAAAAAGCAATGAAGCAAAGCGCTTTGGTGACAATTTTCCGACCAGTGAAAGTCCAATCGGCGACAAACATAATTCAGCAAATGTTTGAATCAGATACAGCAAAATAAGCCATTTAATAGCCAGCAGACCGCTATTGCCCAGGTCTTTCACATTATTTGCAATGATAAAATAACTTACGGCTATCAGTGCCAGTCCGATCGATTGCTTTACTGTAGATAACGGCTCTTTACCCTTTGCCCTGAGTTTGTCCCACATGATACTAAAAGGGAAGGCAAACGCAAAAACGAATACACCATTAAATATCTGTACCATAGAAGGCGGCATATCCCATCCGAAGAAATTACGGTCAGTCTGATTGTCTGCAATAAACGTGAGCGATGAACCGGCCTGCTCAAACGCGGCCCAAAAGAATATGATAAAGAATCCAACGATATAAATAACAAGGATACGTTGCAATTCCACTTTTGTAAGCGAACTGTCTGAAATGATAAGCCCAGCAAGCGTAAGACCCAAAGAATAAATGATAGGGTAAATGATGGTCTTCACCGGATTTGTTCCTGCCAGTAAATATCTGAATACAAAAAATAAAACGACAAAAGAAACTGCAGCAACAATCAAAGACATGGGAGAAAAAACAGCCTTTTGTGCTTCACCTTCCTCATACATGGATGCATCGTTGTGTTTGGGCAATCCACCCAATGCTTTGCCTTCAGGGGTTACAACATATTTATTTTTCAAAGCATAAAATACCATCGTTCCCAGTATCATGGCAATAGATGCTGCTAAAAAGCCCCATTTAAACGCATGCACATCTCTGATACCCCCGACATCTTTTACATCCCCAACTAAAGGGCAGATGAGCTGTCCGAGAAACGCACCAAGATTGATGCCCATGTAAAATATTGTAAAAGCTGTATCCAATTTGCTTTTCTCTTGTTTGGGGTATAAGCTACCGACCATACTGGAAATATTAGGCTTAAAAAAACCGTTTCCGAAGATGATGATCGTCAAGGCTGTCCACATCAGTGTATTGGCAAGTCCCAAATTATTGCTGAAGACGCTCGCGCTAAAAAACAAACACAACTGACCAATTGCCATCATCAGTCCACCGAGCAAAATACAGTTTCGGTTGCCAAAAAAACGATCTGAGATAAATCCGCCCAACATAGGTGTGAGGTAACATAACCCGAGAAAGCCTCCATAGATCAAGGAAGCATCTGCTTCTTTCATCATTAAGGCGTTAACCATAAATAAGGTGAGTATGGCCCGCATGCCATAAAAATTAAAGCGTTCCCACATTTCAGTGCCAAACAAAACCCATAGCCCCTTGGGGTGGCCCTTTTTTACTTCCGTATTTTCCATAATTTATTTTTAATCCACCAAAGTAGTGTTTTTTTTCGAATACAAAAATTATTGCCGATTTTTAAATCAGAAAAAGGCGGACGAACATAAGGCTGAATGAATTAATTTCGCAGCTTAAATCATTCGCATGACTATTCATAAAGAAGGGCATATGTATTGTGTGGTGGCTACTGCCCTGTATGCCTTACTCATCTGGCTGAGCCAATCTTTTTTACCGCCCTTGCTGACCTGGCCACTGATCGTCATCGGCGGACTACTATGGTTCTGGGTCTTTTGGTTTTTTCGTATTCCGACACGCCAATTTACCCGGAGAGAGCAATTGTTGGTATCCCCTTGCGATGGCAAAGTAGTGGTGATAGAGGAAACACGCGAGGATGAGTATTTTAAAGATCAACGAATTCAGGTTTCTATCTTCATGTCGCCGCTCAATGTCCATGTAAACCGTTACCCGATGAGTGGTATCGTACAATATGCCAAACACCATGCCGGCAAATATCTGGTAGCCTGGCATCCCAAATCGAGTACTGAAAACGAAAGAACAACAATTGTAGTTAAAAATCACCGCGCGGAAATACTTGTACGGCAAATTGCCGGAGCGGTTGCCCGCAGAATTGTGATGTATGCAAAACAGGGTGATCAGGCTGAACAAAATGCTGAACTCGGCTTTATCAAATTCGGCTCACGTGTCGATCTGTTTTTGCCCCCCGGCACACAGATCAATGCGAAAATCGGAGATGTAGTCAAAGGGGGTATCGATGTGATAGCCACCCTGAACTGATACAAAAAATGCTATGTTATGCAACAAGATACGCCCTTATCACAATCATCCTGTCAATTTACCGACCATGAAACCGTATCGCGGCTCAAAAACAAACGCCTATTGGGCTTGTTTGTCAACGAACTCGTATTTCATTATACCCGTCGCGAAAATATTCTGCAATACGTTTTTGTAAACGACCTGTTTTTACATGATATGAATTTGCGATATCTGCAACATGATACTTATACAGATATTATCACCTTCGATCTCAGCGATCCCTCTCGCGCATGTATTGATGCTGAGATCTATATCAGTACCGATCGGGTGAAAGAAAATGCGGAACAAGAGAAAGTCAAGTACTTGCATGAACTCTATCGCGTAATCATTCATGGTGCGTTGCACTTAAGCGGATTTGCCGATAAAACCAAAGCGGAGCGTGAAAAAATGAGAGCCCTGGAAAACGAATGGATCGAAAAATATTTAACACTGCAGAATGAAATACGCAAAATAAATTAATGTACTTTAGCCCCCTCAGCCGACCGTACACCTGTGTGCAAAACACGACAAGCCCGAATAGGAAGACGATAGTATTTGGCCACAGAAAAAGGTAAGATCGGAACTGTGTAATAAATATCTGCATAAATGAGTATCAGAAATAATTATGTGGCCATTATGGCCGGAGGTATTGGTAGCCGGTTTTGGCCGGAAAGCCGTAACGATCATCCAAAACAATTTCTCGACATTCTGGGCACCGGCAAATCGTTGATACAATGGACCTACGAACGCTTCAAAAATATTTGTCCCAAAGAGAATATTTTTATTATCACCAACGAGCATTATATCCCGACCCTCAAATCACAGATCCCGGAAATTACCGATCAAAACATTTTGAGCGAGCCGTCACGAAAAAATACAGCCCCCTGTGCAGCCTATATTGCCCATAAATTGCTTGCGTTGAATCCGGATGCCAATATTATTATGAGTCCTGCCGACCATCTAATCTTCGACGAGAGAAAGTTTGAGCGGGATATTATCAATTCACTCGACTTTGTGAGCAAAAACGAAGTGTTGGTAACCCTGGGTATTAAGCCAACACGGCCCGATACCGGCTATGGCTATATACAATACGATACCGGTAAAAATATCGACAGTTTTTACCAGGTGAAAACCTTTACGGAAAAACCCTCGCATGAATTGGCGGAAACTTTTGTGCGAAGCGGTGACTTTCTGTGGAATGCAGGCATATTTGTTTGGAACGTCAATACCATTATTCGCGAACTAAACCTTTATCTGCCTGAAATGAATGAAGTGTTTCAACAGGTGAAATCGTATAACCAAGCGGGTGAATATGCCGATATCGAAAAAGTGTATTCACAGTGCACCAATATTTCGATTGATTATGGCATCATGGAAAAAGCAAAAAAAGTGTATGTGATCCCTTCCTACTTTGGCTGGTGCGATTTGGGTACCTGGAACAGTGCTTACGACAATTCTGCCAAAGACTATTTGGGGAATGCCGTTTATGGTAAAAATGTCATGATTATAGATGCTTCACAATGTATGGTGAAAGCCCCTGAAAATAAACTGATGGTGTTGCAGGGACTTGAAAATTTTATCGTGATCGATACCGATGATGTATTGCTGATTTGCGAAAGAAACCGCGAACAACAGATCAAAGATTATGTAGCTGAAGTTCGGAGAAATAAGGGAGATAAGTTTTTATAATTTATGAGACAAAAATCCGTTATGTCTGCAATGAATAGCCGCTCGCTTATCTCCGTTCTGTTGATACTTTTTTCATGGAAGACATACGCTCAACCAACCCATGGGGTTACTTTTCAGTTGGGCTTGATCAATAACCTTTATAAATCAGCAATACCCAATATCAAAGGCACTACCACCCACTTTCTGCCTTCGTATGCCTTTGAATATGGAAAATACAGTGAGAACCTATTTTGGGGCGGATGCGGAATTGGACTGAGTGTACGCAACATTCCTTTTTACCGCTACAGCAATGGCAATACCATTGGGGTGCAAACACCTGAATTCTGGCTAAAATTTAAAACGGGATTTCATATCCACAATGAGTTTATGACCCATTTGCCGTTTATCGCTCTTGGCATTGGTAAATACGGTCAAACCGAACCTTTTTATAAAAACCAAAATGGCATTTCATACAGCAATATCGGTAACTATAAAAACTTTAATCTGCAGGAAGTATTGCCCTTTATGGAGTTAGGCACTACGCTGATCAATTCAACATTTACAGAGAGCAAACGTAGCATTTTTGTCACCTTCAGTTTTCGCTACTACCCCCTGCCGGTGTTTAAATCCAATACCCTGATTGAATACGAACCCGGTGAAAACGTAACGATACAGTACCACCTGATCGAATTTAATATTATTGCGGGTATTCAGAAAAATCTGCGAAAAAACTAGGAGACCTCGCTGCTCCCCTTTTACTGGCCGTTGTATTTCTTACGTAAACTCTTGATTTCTGCGCGTTTCTTTTTTCCCAGCAGACGCTTTTCTTTGATGGCATGCGGCACTTTAGTTGGTTTACGTTGCTTCTTTTCTATAAGTGCTTCTGCAATGATGTTTTCCAATTTGGTGTAGGCTTTTTCACGATTGGCCCATTGGGTTCTGTCTTCATCACACTTTACAATCAATAGACTATCTTTATTGAGTCTATTCGCCAGATTTATTTTCAGCCGTTCTTTTTCAGCGTCGCTAAATACCTTGCTGCTCATCAGATCCCAGCGGAGTTCCACGCGTGTTTCAACCTTATTGACATTTTGCCCGCCTTTGCCGCCGCTTCGTGACGTTCGCATTTCCGCTTCGTTTCTGATTTCGAAATTCATATTTAAGTCTTACTTTGTGCTGATAAAAAATGTAAATGTAAGGAAACATGCGTGCTGTAATTCAAAGAGTCAGTGAAGCAAAGGTAACGATCGAAGGGGTTGTATCCGGTTCAATCGAAAAAGGACTATTGGTATTACTTGGGATAGACATCCACGATGGGGAGCAGGATATACAATGGCTGAGTGCAAAAATCGCTCAGATGCGCATTTTCAATGATCATGACGGTTTGATGAATTTAGCGTTGAAAGATGTTGGGGGTGAAATTTTACTGATCAGTCAGTTTACATTGTTTGCGTCGTGTAAGAAAGGAAACCGGCCTTCGTTCCTACAATCGGCCAAACCGGATATCGCCGTTCCGCTTTATGAAAAAATGATCAAACAACTGACGATTGATACCGGCACAATAATTCAAACCGGAAAGTTCGGGGCTGATATGCAAGTGAGTTTGTGCAACGACGGACCGGTAACCATTATCATAGACAGTAAAAATAAAGAATAGCTATGCAACTTAGTGAATTACAAACAAGTGTTGATACTTGGATCAAAACCCATGGCGTAAAATATTTTGCGCCACTGACCAACCTGGGTATTTTGATGGAAGAGGTAGGTGAGGTTTCCCGTATCATGGTAAGAGAATATGGTGAACAAAGCAAAAAGGATAGTGACAAAAATAAGTTCCTGGCCGATGAGCTCGCTGATGTATTGTGGGTATTGACCGCTATAGCCAATCAATGTGATATCGATCTGGAAAAGGCCATGCGGGATAACATCGAAAAGAAAACGCAGCGGGATGCTGACCGACACCTGCAGAATGAAAAACTACGCTGAGTAATATTCCTGCATTCTAGCGGGGAGCAAGCAAACTCGGCATTCATATGTTGCTAAAGATAAAACTCGTAAAAAAATCCGTAACTGAAAGAACCGCTGTAGATACATTTGTTAGACGACCAACATGCCGTTAAAAAAAAATTCCATTCATTTGAAAAAAAAATTCACATTTCTTTTCTTGTTAGTCTTAGGGCAGCATATGCATGCGCAAACAGCATTCGACATTGCTCAAGCAACGATTTGGAAATACCCGATCAGTAAATACGCAAGCGAAATTCCTTTGGTTGATGAAGACTATATTTATGTAGGCGCCGACAATTCGCCGGTGGTGTGTCTCGACAAAAACACCGGTAAAGAAAAATGGAAATTTCAAGTTCCGATGGGAGCCTATCCCAAAGGCTTTATTCATACCATTAGAGAACTCAATTCGGAAAAAATTGTGTTTAATGGAACCTCGAAAGATATTTTTTGTGCCGGGAAATCTGATGGCAAAATGATCTGGCGATATGACTGTAAATTTGATGATGATCTGTTTTCGAAAATCACCGTCATTGACGACTGCATTTATGTGAATCCCTGCGAAAAAAACTTCCTGGCCATATCAGCAGCAGGCAAATTACGGTGGAAAACCGAACTCAAAAGCATTTGCACATCCTACACGATAGATAAGGATAAAATCTATTGCCAAATGACCGATGGTTTTTGTATAATCGATAAAAGAAACGGGCAGCTTCTTCGATCGAAAACTATTTTCGGTGAATCGCGGAATCAGGTATATGCGCCGGTTTGCCTTGGCAACAAATTGTATGTATGCAATAGTCGCGACAGCATGGTTTGTCTCGATAAAGAAACACTACAAGCAAAATGGGCATTGGCGTCGGTACATGGAATTTGCTTTGAAAACAATCATTTGTATGCCTGGAACGATACATCCTTTCATCAAATAAACCCGGACGATGGAAATAATATCTGGAATCTTACTGAAAATTTCAGTTGGTATCTGCAACCTAAAGAATTTTCATCGGTACTGTATCTGCAAACCCGCCGTAAGTTTTTTATGATTGATATTTCTTCCGGCAAAACGCTCTATTCATCTGTTTATCCCGACAAGTCATATACCCAACCCATCGCCGATCGCGAACTCCTTTATTTGGCTTATGCACAATATGTGACGGCTGTAAAAAATCCTTTGCAAAATAAAAAATAATGATTGGTCTGTTTCAGCAACATAGTGGTGAGAAATGTTTCTTTATTTTCAATTTTTTCTGAAAGTTTAGTATCTTTGTATCAAAATACATTCCATATGAAAATCCAACCCTCCGATCTGAAACCCTACAAATCAATGGACACCGCTCTACAAACCCTGATCATCATTGTGGCTATTGTCGCAGCCCTAAGCTTCGAGTGGCACCGATGCAATTGCTTCCTGCCCTTGTTCGTGCTGTTTGCGCTAGCGCAGATGAGTAGCTTTTTTATTCATCATTATTATTTCCGTTCTTATCGTCAATCACCAGCGCGCAAAATCTATAAAGTCCTACTGATCATTCATCATGTCCTGATCATCCCTTCCGCACTCATGATGTTTATTCCTTTAATGTTTACGGCTACCATCTTATGTATATTATACTATGGCATTACCGTGGTAGAATATGTTAAGTTGAAATAAGTTAACCCAACACTTCAAATGAAAACCTTTATGCAAAACAAACCCTTTTATATACTGCTTTACGACAGTGATTGTCCTTTATGTTCAACCTATACCCGTTGGTTTGTTCAAGCGGGTTTACTGAATGCCGATGGTCGTCTGGCGTATCATTTAATGCATTTCGCTCATACACCGATCGATGCCATTAAAGCTCGGAACCGAATTGCGCTTTACCAACCTCATATCCAACAAGTCTATTATGGTATCGATGCGTTGGATAAGATCATCAGTGCAAAATTTCCTTTCGTTCATACGTGCTTGTCCTTCAAACCCCTTTATGCGTTCATGAATGCATTGTATGATCTGATCTCTTATAATCGAAAAATAATTGTACCCGTTTCCTGTACACTTACCCAAGGCTGTTCACCTGATCGCAGTTGGTTTTGGCGCCTAGCGTTTGTACTTTTCTCGGGCATCGCTTTTGCATCGGCTTTCAGCGGATTTGCTCACGCAGCAGGTATTCGCGAAACCGTGCTGAATGCTCCCGGCATATTACTTTGCTTTTTCATTTTGCAATTGCTTGTGCAAGGTTTGATTGGCCGTTTTACCAAGTTCTTCAATGCATACGCCTATATAGGTCACAATGCCTTTGTCTATTTTTCAGGCACTTTGTTGCTCGGCTTGTCACAACATTTTCTGAAATGGCTCTCCTTTCTGCAAATGGACACGAGTATGCCGGCTCTTTTCATCTATGTGGGGGTGAGTATTTTTATGTTCTTTGCGCATATCCGTCGAATGATGATCAGCGTAACTTGTCGATGGCTGAGTTTCACCTGGATGATTGCCTACATCGTAATGACCATCGTTGCCGCAACCGAGCGGTAGAAAACCTTCCCTTGATACTGAAGACCAGAAAGCTCTGGTTTGCGAAATTCCGTCAAACATGCCTTAACTTTGACGATTCCCATGACGGTATTACTCACCACCCTTAATGCCAAATATATCCACAGTAATCTGGCGATTCGTTTGTTGTATCAGTTGAATAAGGACACAAACGGTTTGCACTGGAAAGAATTCACCATCAAAGAACCGCCTACTGAGGTTGCCCTTCATTGTAGTAATTACGATCTTGTAGCGTTCAGCGTGTATATCTGGAATCTCACCCAAACACTGGAGGTTTGCCGCTTGATCAAGCAATTGAACCCTTCAGTAAAAATCATGTTGGGAGGACCGGAAGTCAGTTACGAATATGAACCGGTGATTATGCTCGATCACATTGATTATATCGTGGTCGGTGAAGGAGAAACGCCCTTTGCAAAATTTTTGGCAGGCAATACACCGGTAGAAAACATCCCGGGTATCGTATCAAAAAAAGACGGACGTCTACATTATCTTCCGAATGCGGAAACGTTCGATTTACGCCTCCTTGAACCGATCAATCCCTATGCAGATGATAGTCCGGCAGAACTCTATAATAAAGTACTGTATGTGGAAACATCGAGAGGTTGCCCGTACAAATGTGCTTTTTGCCTGGCCAGTCTCGACAATAAGGTTCGCTATCTCTCGATGCCGAGAATCAAGGAAAATTTGTTGTTTCTTATGACCCATGGTCGCGTCATCAAGTTTTTAGACCGCACCTTTAATGTCAAAAAAGACTTTACCATTGAGGTTTTTCAATTCATTCTTGATCATCATCGTTCGGGAAATATTTTTCAGTTTGAGATCACGGCTGATATTTTGCATGCTGACATCATTCAGTTTATTCACCACCATGTACCCAAAGGATTGTTCAGGTTTGAGATCGGGATACAAACGGTGAATCAGCAGGCCAATCTGGAAGTAATGCGTAAACAAAATTTTCTCAAAACGAAAGGGGTCATTGAGCAAGTCAGGGATAAAGTTGATATGCACCTCGATCTGATCGTTGGTTTACCCTTCGACTATTGGGCGGATGTGAAAAATAGTATTGAAGAGGTTTTCAAGATTTTCCCCCCTGAGTTGCAACTTGGCTTTCTGAAATTTCTGAAAGGAACACCTGTTCGGGACAATTACGAAAAACACCATTATGTATTTGATCATCTTCCCCCCTACCAGATCATTGAAAGCGATTACCTGAGCAAAGAAGAATTGCAAGAGATCACACAACTCGAATTTGCGTTGGAAGCTTATTGGAATAAAAAAAGACTGATCAATACACTGAAGTATATCACGTTGCATTACAGTATTTTCGATTTCCTGCTTGGGTTGGGAAAATATTTCGGTACCCGTAGCGACTACCATCGTTATGGTCTGGATACGTTGTACATATTGGCCAATGAGTATATCCAATTACACTTTGGGCACGACCCGATACTGCCACAATTGCTGGCCGTTGATTATTATCTTCATCACAAAATTAAACCGAGAACACAGTTTCTACCGGAACTTTCAAAGGACGAAAGGAGTAAATTGATTCTCGCGCGCAAACTGAATCATCATAAATACCGATTCAGTATCCTTGACTTAGATTTTGATTTTGTTCATTTTCAGCGAAATCATACCATACGCAAAAGCCTGCATCCGCTCGTGATTCAATATAATGGAACTACACAGGCAGTTGTAGTCGATCAGGAAAATTGATCCACAAACCGGTATAAATTAAATTCGCCCTGCAGAACAGCTTCGCGAATCAGGTTATGCAGAACGGCTTTGCTGATATCCCGCATACGTTTTTGCTGAATGAGTTGAAAAGCTTTCATACTCAACAAGTCGACACGCTTTTGTTGATTCAGGTGTGTATATTGGTGATGAGCATCAATCGCTTCCACTACTTCGCTAATCCCTTTATTTTCTGAGGCGATGGTTTTTATTACCGGAATTTCCCATTCACCCGCTTTCTGATGACTCAGTATTTTCAGATTTTTGACAAACTCGTCAGCCTGATGGCGATCACCTTTATTGACAATAAAAATATCAGCAATTTCCATGACACCGGCTTTCATGGTTTGTATTTCATCTCCGGCTTCAGGCACCAGGGTCACAATACTGCAATCAGCAACACCCGCAATTTCTACTTCACTTTGTCCTACGCCTACGGTTTCGACACAGATATAATCGAATTGAGCCGCCCTCAATACATCCAGCATTTCTATAATATGCGCGCAAAGTCCACCTAATGATCCCCGGCTCGCTACCGAACGAATATACACAAGCGGATTAAGGTAAAATTCACTCATGCGCACCCGATCGCCCAGCAAAGCACCATAATTAAACGGCGACGAGGGATCGACGGACAGCACGGCAACCCGATGATGCTGTGCGGTAAAATAATGCAATAGGGCATTGATCAACGTGCTTTTGCCCGCACCGGGAGGCCCGGTAATGCCAATTACTTTTGTATGTTTGTTCATCACAAGACCTTTCAGCAATTCATCGCTGGACGGCAATTCATTTTCCACCAGACTGAGTGCTTTCGCGAGTGTGGCAAAATCGCCCTGACTAATCTTTTGAAGAATATTTGCGAGGTCGGACACAATATTTTTTTTGAATTTGAGTTTTTAGCGATGCAGCGCAAAAGTAATCTTCCCAACGTTCACTTTGCAAATATTTGATTTTTATCTTCGCATAAATCTTTTATCGCTTTTGAAAAAAATTTTGACCGGCTTTTTGCAAAGTTTACCCCTTGATGTAATCTCTTTTGTGGGGTGTGTAACGGTCATCAGTGGGATGTATACCGGCCGTGCCTTGATGAGTATTGGGATGATGATATTGGTGGGCGCTGCATTTCTTCAGGTTGAACTGCCGACCCATATCCGTGGCTTTGTAAAAAAACCACATCTGCTGCTGATCACAGGATATTTTCTGCTGTTTGCCCTTTCGTTCTTTTGGTCTGCCGATCAGCACTATTTCCGCGAAAGGATGCAGATCATGTTACCTTTTTTGCTTTTGCCATTTTCATTTTTCTCCATGAACCGATGGGAGATGAAATGGTATGATCTGCTGTTGATGCTGTTTATACTGTTGAATCTGTCCGGTATCGGTTGGAGTCTTCAACAATATTATCAACATAAAGAAAGTTTCGATACGGGTTATGGGTTTTCAAAAGTTATACCCACACCCTTCAAAAACGATCATATCCGATTTAGTCTTGCTGTCGTGATGAGTATCTGCTTTTGCGCCGATTTATTTACCCGATATTCCCGTCCGCTCGGAAGAATTTTGTTGATCTTTATTGCTCTGATCGACATTCTTTATCTCCATATTTTGTCAGCCAAATCAGGCATCGTCGCGTTTTATCTGGTGGCCCTTATCGCTATTATACAAGTCATTTTTTCTACACGTTTTCGTAAGCTCGGGGTGGCGTCTTTATTTGTACTGTGTACACTTCCCTTTGTGATGTATCTTGTTTTTCCATCCTTCAAAAATAAGATTGGCTATATCCGATATTCTATCGACCAAATGCGGAATGCCGACAAAGAAACTAATATCAGTGATGAGGGGCGACTCATTTCGTATCAGTACGCATGGCAAATTATACGCGACCATCCACTGCATGGTGTGGGCTTAGGTGATGTTTATACCGAAATGAATAAAAAATACACAGTTGATTTTCCGGATAAAAAAGTTGAAGTCCTCTTGCCGCATAATCAGTTCTTAATGGCGGGCGTTGCCCTAGGGGTTGGCGGAATCATTTATTTATTGCTGATGCAGATTTCCATTTACCGACTCGTTAAGAAAAATGATTTTCTATACCTGAGCTTTTGCCTGATCACTTTCTTTGCCATGATGATTGAGCCTTTGTATGAAACACAATATGGTACCTGTATTTTCCTTTTCTTCTTATTGCTGTTGATGAAGCGATCGAAATATCATTTAGCTTAAAACAACTCAACAGAATCACTATATGCGACACAGCATTAGGCGTTATGTTCTTTACCGCAAGCGGATCCATTGACACCATACTCCGAATAAAAGCTGCACTGCAAACTCATCGCTTTACCTCCAGTGATCGCTTTCGATTTAGCGCAAAACACAGATTGAAAAATGTTTTGTGTAGTATATTTACGACATGAATCCAACACTACATTACACCCGATTTTTCTTGTTTTCTTTCATCATTTTCTTATTTGCAGGTGTACAACTAAAGGCTCAGCGAAATGCAGACGGCTTTTCGAAATATGTTAATCCGTTTATCGGAACCGGTGGGCATGGTCATACCTTTCCCGGCCCCACAATGCCGTTCGGGGGCTGTCAGGTGGGTCCCGATACACGACTAGAAGGGTGGGACGGTTGCAGCGGTTATCATTACTCCGATTCGGTGATCTTTGGATTTAGTCATACCCATTTAAGCGGTACCGGTTGCAGCGATTATGGCGATATATTGTTGATGCCGGTCACGCAAAATATGAACCTCGACAACTATCAGTATGCTTCACGATTTTCACATACAAAAGAGTGGGCCCAGGCCGGCTATTATAGGGTAAAACTTGAACAAACGGGCATCGACGTCGAACTAACACCCACGCTACATGGAGCCATGCATCGATACCACTATCCGATGGGAGCCGATATGTATGTTGTGCTCGATTTGAAACATCGCGATCAGGTGTTGGATTGCAAAATGGAAAAAGTGGATGACTATACCATCAGAGGATATCGGTTTTCGAAAGCCTGGGCACAAAACCAAAAAGTATTTTTTGAGATCCGGTTTTCACAACCGATTGAAGGCATTATCTACGATGCAGCGCCAACGGGTAGTCAGACCACGTTTATTCAAACGGAAAAGTCAAAACATTGTATTATCCAATTTGAAAACCCCTTGAAATATCAGTCGTCAAGCCTTCCAACTTTACTGGCAAAAGTTGCCATCAGTGGGGTAGACGAAGAGGGCGCACACCTGAATTTGAGCGAAGAAATGCCAGACTGGGAATTTGATAAATACCACCAACGCGCTACAGCAGAATGGGATAAGGAATTGGCGAAAATAAGTGTGCAAGATGAACCCGGATCGAACGCAAAAGCCATGAAAGAAAAACTGACCATCTTTTATACAGCCTTATATCACTGTATGATTCACCCCAGTATATACAATGATGTTGACGGACGATACCGGGGGAGAGACGACCGCATTCATCAGACAAAAGGAAAATTCAATTATTATACAGTCTTTAGTTTGTGGGATACGTATCGTGCGCTCCACCCCTTGCTAACGCTGATCGACAAAAAGAGAACCAACGATTTCATCAACACGTTTATTAAACAATACGAGCAAGGAGGACGTTTACCGATATGGGAACTCAGCAGCAATGAAACCAATTGTATGATCGGGTATCATGTTGTAAGTGTGATCTGGGATGCCTACAACAAGGGCATTGATGATTTTGATGTCGAAAAAGCTTATGAAGCCATGACGAGTATCGCCACCCATGCTAGTGATTATGATACGCTTCAAAAAAACAAGCAAATTGAACCACAGTCGGCTAATACAGGTATATTGCCTGAAGACATTGTATTGAAAGAAGAAGCGAGAGCCGGTGCGGCAGATGCAGATGCCCTGGAAAGCTATTGCCGTTACGGATACGTTCGTTCAGACGATTCGCATGAGAGTGTGAGTAAAACCCTCGAATATGCCTACAACGATTGGTGCATCGCACAAATGGCTAAAGCCTTGGGCAAAAATGAAGATTATCTGTATTATCGTACCCGAAGCCTGAACTGGCGCAATGTGTACGATCCGGTCAGCGGCTTTATGCGGGCGAGAAAAAATGCTTGTCTGTACGCACCGTTTTCACCCTATACGGTCGACAACAATTATACGGAAGCCAATAGTTGGCAATACAGCTTTTATGTACCCCACGATGAGGAAATTTTCAGACAGTTTGCCACCAAAATGCCTTTCGATAGTTTGTATCAACAATTATTATCGGCTAAAACACAGACAGAAGGCCGTGAACAGGCTGATATTACCGGCCTGATCGGTCAGTATGCGCATGGCAACGAACCCAGTCATCATATTTTGTATATGAAAAATCAACTTCAGCCCGACAATGCCGAAATAGAAAAAGTAAAAAGAGAATTTTATGCAAACGACCCCGATGGACTGATCGGCAATGAAGATTGCGGACAAATGAGTGCGTGGTTTGTCATGAGTTCACTCGGTTTGTATCAGGTTTGCCCGGGCAGGAATGTATTTGCCAAAACCGATCCTGATTTTTCATCAATCGAAATGCACGATGATGCGGGACATGAATGGCATATTCAATCAAGCGGTGTTCATCAGGGTAAGGCTCAAGCACTCGATTGGCAAGGTAATATTGACCAGGTAGGACGGCAAGATACCGTAACACAATATTTCTACCGAACATTCCCCGCCAAGGTAAAAGCAGCCAGGGAAACCCAACACGATTGGGACGAAATGCACGATATGCCTCCGGCGAACCCTTTCATCACCAATGCCAAAAGAAATTTCAAAGATGCTGTACAGGTGGAGATTCAAATGATCGCAAACTATGCGCAGGGAAGTCATATCGAATCGGCGACAGAGATCGTATACAGTCTTAATGATGCCGATTATACTCAGTATACAGAACCGCTACACCTTAGCGAAAATGCGACGATACGATTTTATACACGCAAAAAAGGTAAATACAGTACCCGTAGCCCAATACAAGTGGCTACATTCACCAAAATACCATCTGACCGACATATTATTTTACACAATCAGTTTAACCCTTCGTACAGTGCGGGCGGTGCTGACGGATTGATGGACGGTATTTTTGGCAAGCTCAACTGGCGAGCGGGCGACTGGCAAGGCTATCAGGGACAGGATGTGGAAGTCGTCATGGCTTTCGATGAACCCAGAAAAATCAATAGTGTTGCCGCAAATTTTCTGGAAGATCAAAATTCATGGATCTTTTATCCGAAAGAAGTCTCCTTTTATATAAGTAATGATTCCTTGCATTGGACTTTGCTCGAAGACATCCCTACCCATAAATCAGACCATGCCGAGCAAACGACGATCACCCTTTTCAGCACAACAAAAGTTGATCAGTCGAAAGTCAAATATGTAAAGATGCGGGCAAAAAATTTTGGTCCTATGCCCCAATGGCATGAAGGCAGAGGGAATCCGACTTTTATTTTTTTAGACGAGTTTGAAGTGAAATAACGGCAAGCCTTTGCAAATCCTTGGCGTTGATGCGACTACATCAAGGGCCGAATTCAGCATTTACCAAAAAAAAAGCCCAATCGTGTTTCGATTGAGCATATGAAAGATTATTTAATTCCGGAAAAAACCATCCGCGAAAAGATTATCGCAGGTCGATCACTTCCACCTTGGGATACTTCTTGGCGTTGAAGATAAAAATATTATCTGCCAGCGCCGGATTAGGCGTGTATCCACTTACCGTATAGGCATAAACATTTCCATTTTTCTCATACATTTTACCACCGGCAACCACGCTATTGGCTTTGTCGATCATCAGTTCGATTTTGCTGTACTGTTTGCTTTTATTCGTGGGTGTCAAATTGATCACGTCTACTTTTTTACCACCGGCTGTTTGTTCACCCACATATTTATAGGAGTATTCTTTATCGTAAAAATTAGTAAACAATTTTGAAGGGGTAAATGAATTTTCTTTCGGATCGAAGCTGGTGATCTGCACTTCATTGCTTTCTTTGGTATAGGTCCAGATGGTTTTGGAATCGCAATATATTTCCTGACCCGATAGTGTCACATAATACTTATCGCCCTTCATGTGTACCGTACCTTTTTTACTTTGTGGCTTGGCACCCTTTGCTCCGGCAATAGTGATGGAAAAATTTGCTTTCAGCGATTGGAGGCTTTTTACTTTTTTGCTCACATTATCGAGAATTACTTTGGCTTTGGGATCGTTTTGTGCCTGCAAACTGTTTACGGTCAATAAACATAACAGGGCTAAAATCATTTTTGTCATCTGCGTATTTTTTGGCTTGTTTAAGGCTGCAAAGATGGAAAAAGATTTGTGAATAGCTTGTGAACTGCGTCTTTAGTTTCGATGCATATTGTTAAACCTTTTGAATAGTATAGTAGGCACAAGTGGTAACGAAATTCCGAAAGAAGGGGATGGCGCCTAACAGCCAGTACTGTTTGCGCGGTTTTAATCCAAATTTGAAACGATAGATCGGGTTAATCAGGAACCATTGTCGATTGACAATACTATATCCTGCACGACGGCAAATACGCTCGAATCGTTCGATGGAAATGCCGGTGTCTTTTACTTCGAGTAATGCCGTTACATTGTGCTCACTTTCGCCGGCAGATTTCAACAGCCAACGATAAACCGGCCTGGGCAGCAAATGGTAATAGGGCAGCTTGGAAGTCCATTTTTTTTGCGCGATTTGCTGATGCCCCCCAAAAGGCATATACCAAGGCGGAAATCCAAAAAAGATCTGTCCTTTTTCTTTCAGCATTTGCTTCATAAAGGGAATAAAGTCTTCCTGTCCATGAATATGTTCAATCACATCTTTTAAAATAATCAGGTCGAAGGAAGCCCCATATTTAGACAGAAATTCTTTATCGTAAACATTCTGATTCATGATTTCCATCCGTCCCTCAGCGATTTCATCTTTTAAAAAAATCAAGGCCAGATCGATCCGCAATTGGTCGAGGTCGACGCCCACACAAAAACAGCCTTTTTCGTAAAAGGCTTTCAAAACACCTCCTTCGCCGCAACCGATCTCCAACACACGCATTCCGGGCATCATCGGCAATGTCTGCTCCACAAAGGGCAATACATAATTGCGCGCATTATCAACCTGTTGATCAAAACGCATTTGATGATTGCTATGGTGTTCGAGCGCCATTTACTTTTTTGAATCGGCGAATATACTAATTTTTATCCTGCTGTAGAGCATTCAGCAGATCGAATTGTGTCTTGATCGACTGATCGTGAATCAGTTCAAACAACTTTAAAATAAATGCGTCATTCAACTGATTTATACGGCCCCATTCCGATCGGCTTTCGATGATCTCACGCCAACGTTCCTGTTGAAAGATCGCGATATTGTTGTCGATCTTAATTTGTCCGAGTTGCTTCACCAATTCCATTCTTTTACCAATTAAATCAACAACTTCGGCGTCCATGGTATCGAGAATTTGTCTGATTTGTTCTATTTCCTCTTGTACCGTATCGCAAGAACTTTGCCTGATAACCAATCCATCGAGTAAGGCGAACAGCTCTGCCGGCTTAATTTGTTGCTTGGCATCACTTAAGGCTTGGTCGGGGTTTGGATGGGTTTCGATCATGAGTCCGTCAAAATCAAGATCGAGGGCCCGTTGGGCGACAGACGCCAACAGGGTACGGTTGCCACAGATATGGCTGATATCGCAAAAAACAGGCAAATCGCGGTAACGTCTTTTTAATTCGATGGGTATCGCCCAATTGGGCTTATTGCGATAAATAGAATGCGTGTCGTACGCTGAAAAACCCCTGTGAATAGCAGCAATACTTTGCACACCCCGTTGCATGAACCGTTCGACAGCCCCACTCCACAGTTCGATATCCGGATTGATTGGATTTTTTACCAATACGGCCACCCCACTACCCTGCAGGGCATCGGCGATCTCTTGTACCATAAAAGGATTAACCGTTGTACGGGCACCAATCCAAACGGCTGTCAACCCATAACGGAGGGCGAGTTCCACTTGTTCTTTATTGGCTACTTCCGTGCAAAATGCCTTTACACTTTGCGGCTGTAACTCCTGCATCCATTGAAGGGCAGCTTCACCGCGTCCCTCGAAATGCCCGGGTTTTGAGCGGGGTTTCCACACCCCTCCCCTGATCATATGAATACGATCGTCTTGCAACGAATGTACGACCGATCGCAATTGTTCTTTGTCTTCAATACCACAGGGACCGGCAATAATATAGGGATCAGGTTGTGCGAAAATATTCATGAGTAGCGGTGGTTCATTTTTTTTGATTCATAAGATGGTTGGGCATTGTACGAGAACATGAGATATACAGCTTAAAAACTCAAGGGACTGGCAATGCCTTTGTAGCCTACCAGATCCATTTTCAATGAACCAAAAAGAATATCAGCTTTTGCCCTGATCGGAATATGGTTGACATCATCTGTCAGCCACACGATCATGTCTTCTTCGTGTTTAAATACACGGCCTTTTTGCAAGACCGGTACAAACTTCAAACACTTGATACGTCCCCATTCACTTTTGATCGTTTCCTTTCCTTTGAATTTAATTTGCAGATTATACATTTCCCCATCCACAATGGTCGGAACCGAAAACAATTGACCTTCTTTCGCATTGCCAAGATCGAGCGTACGCGCATAAAAAAAGCCCGAGATCATATCTTGTGTATTCGCCCAGATATCGACCATTTTTCCATTCGCACTAACTTTTTTTTGTCCATGGTAAAAAATATAATCCTGTGAAGTTTTATATCCCCCTTCATCTACGCGGCGACCAAAAAACCAGGGAATGATAGCCTCTTCGTCAAGATAGGTTTCGTAACGGTCGCGGATCTTGAAAAAGAAATCAAAACTGCCTTTCGATTTTCCGATACCCACAATATGGAAGGTATTTCGGTCGGCAAACTTCTTATTTTCTTCGGTAATTTCAATCGTAGCGATGGCTGCGTCAATGAAACCGTAATGAATACGGTAGGTGAGTTTCTCCCCTCTTTTAAATGCATTATTCTGTACTTTACGGTATTGTGCTTGTGTATGCAACGTAACACCCATTACAATGAGGAAACTGAGATAAACCGGAATTTTCTTCATGGCAGATTGATTAAACCAAATACGAAAATGCACTTTTTAGCGGATTATTTTCTTTTCGCAAAGTTAAATAATGTAAAATCGTTGTGGTAGGTGAAATAGACTGCATAATTGTACTCAAACAAGGCATTTCCCAGATCATAGTAGGGTTCAAACCGCACATCTACATTGACGGCATCAAATACTTTGTGGGCATATTGCAAACGAAAAAACAATAGCCGGCGAACAGGCTCCACGTATCCTTTTTTGCCATACGGCGATGCTTCAGACTGAAACAAAAAGCCTCCTCTGGGTGATGCATAATGGTTTCCATGCCAAAAACCTACCGATGCAGCGATATCGAAACGGGAAATTGCCGTTGCATTCAGGTATAAGGCGTAGCCCCCTTTGTAAATGGATTGTGCGGTAGGCGGCAACGCTTTGAAAGCAACCAAATAATTTTCCGTTTTAAAAGATTGTATAAAACTCTCCTTTTCAGGGCTGGTTAATTGCCAGGTAAATCCTATAACTGCATTGGCTGTCGATTTCAAGGGGGTCGTATCGATGTCGATTTGCCCGCCCCTATGGGCCACCAGAAACTGTATCGGTAAGCTGAGTGTAGAAGCGCCTTTCTGCAAGAGAGTAATGTCAGAATGATGGCCCACAGAAAATTGTTCCTGATAGTTTGAACCGAGATATTGCATCACCTCCCAGTTGATCCAGGTATCGCTCCAAATCTTTGCCCGGTCGATCTTGATCTGCAAACCACTTTCGAGCGGCTCTGTAATAAATCGCTCATAGTTATATACCGGTTCGATCATGCGATGCGAAAAATTACCTTCCAGATTGCCAAACAAAACGGAATACCCATTCTGCTGAATTTTGCAACTCAGTATGGGGCGTACCTTCAGTCCGGTATCGTTGCCAAAATCTTTTTGCAAAAAAACGCCGGTCTGTATACGGACATTTTCATTGGGCTGATAGGCCAGTTGGGTACCCATTTGGGAGCCCATTAGGGTATATCCTTTGATGATATTGCCGAAGTACTCGTTGTTTTTGAAAAAATTATTCGATTGCACACTCAGCATTAGTTGTTGCCTGAGGGTATCGGCTACAAATATGTGATTTTCGAGCAATCGGTTGTTGATTTGCGCAAATACCAAACAAGGGAAACCGTATGCCAAAAAAAGCAGGATATACCTTTTATTCATAGGGGGTAAAGATAAGTTGTATTAGTCAAAATGGGTATTTACAATGCGGCACCCAGTAGCAGCCATCCAATTACAATGAAGGGTGCCGGAATTTTCGAGAACAATAAGATCGAAAATGTGATCGCGACCACCACCAGATTGGTCCACGCAAAAGGTTCTATCGAACGGAAGAGTACATAACCTGAAGCCCACATAACCCCAACGATCACTGCATGGATTCCTTCGAGCGCTCTGAAGATAACGGTATACTGCTTCAAATTTTGATAAATCGGAAAAAAGAAAAACAACAGCATCACACTCGGCAAAAATACACCGACAGTGGCTACTACAGCACCGGTAAACTGTGATTGCAAACCAAATTCGCTCATACTCATGGCTCCAACATAGGTACAGATAGAAAACACAGGGCCGGGAATTGCGTTCACCATTCCGGCACCGGTCAGAAATTCGGAAGTACTGAGATACGGACCCATATGCAAATGTTCGGGGCGGATCACGTACTGTTCGTACATCAAGGGCAAGAGTCCGTGGCCACCTCCGAAGACGATGCTCCCGAACCGATAAAAATTTTCGAACAAATTAAATATTCTGGCACTTTGCCAATGCTGGATGCGCGCCAATTCCGACAAAATACCGGCCACCAGAAACACCATCAAAAACCCCCACAGGTTTACCCAGGCGATCGGCTTCTTCTTGGTTTGTATAGCGGGTATGCGTTTATTGCTGAAGTTTGAAACGACACCGCCACATACGATAAGTACCGGAAATACCCAAGGGGAACGGAGAAAAACGGTAATAAACATGGCAACCAGCATTATCGAAAAAGTAGCCACATGCTTTACGCTGATGCGCATAGAAATATAGGCCGCAAAAATCAGAAATCCCACGGCCATGGGCTGTACATACCGAAACAAATTGGTTTGAATATTTTTTGACCCAAAATACACGACCAGAAACGAAAGCCCCCCCATCATGAGTGCAGCAGGCAATATCCAAATCAACAAGGTGACCAGCGCCAAAGAAACACCGCCCCTTTTATAGCCAATTAGGGTAATGGTTTGCGTAGAAGAAGGCCCGGGTAACATCTGACAAAATGAAAGATAATCGATGAGTTCATCACGGGTGATATCATTTCGCTTTTCTACAAAGGTTTTCATCATCATACCAATATGTCCCTGCGGACCACCAAAGGCGGTGAGCGAGTATTTCAACACTTCTTTGAGGAAGGGAATATGCCGGTATAAATTCATTTGACTGGAAAGATAGTACAAGCCGCTAAAAAATTACAACCTAAGGCCGAATTCCTGCCATCCTCAGCACAATTTCACTACGCAATAGGGGTACTACTCGATCACAAATGTTGTAGACTCCAGGGTTTTATACGTGTTGTTGTTACCGATCACTTTTACTTTGTCAAAACGAAGTTTATCGCCTTTGCTCAGTTTTGTAAGCAACTCCTGATAATCGGCATTGCTTTTCAAATCGCCATTGCGAATATTGATGATATACTTATCACCGGAATTTTGTGGTTTGCAACTGAGCTCACATACGATATTATAATTCAGTTTGGTTTGAAATTCGCGGTCGTCTAGGGCTAGCCGGCCTACGGTTTTCAACTCTACGAGCGATATCTTTCCATTACTCCGCATTCCCAGACGCAGACGCGCCACATCGGGAACAGGAACCGTTTTGTAGTTCATCGGAAAAACGATATTTTTTTGCAACTTGCCATCCTTGACCCAATTGTATGAAAACTGAATTCCATTGACGGAAGGAGTTTTGATATGAAAATGGAAAGTGGTATCGGTCAGTCTGTCTATTTTACCCTCTTTAGAGGTTATGGATAAAATTTTGACCCCACCTGTATTCTGGATCAGAAAAAAATTATTGATTCCCATATAGACCAGCGGTTCATCAGGCTTCTTCATATTCGGTTGTATAAATCGCACTTGTGCAAACGCCAGACATGGGTAAAAGAAGACCAGCAGAAACAAAATCTTTTTCAACGCATTTCAATTTAAAAGGTGCGCTAAAATACTAAAAATGTATCACATCATGGGGTATCCGTGATTGATTTTCGGGTTCGAGTAGCGATGACGGGTGGCCACTGGTTTGGTAAACGACAGATGAATATGTACTTTTGTCAGTATGCGAAATATTAAAATCATTGAAGTGAAATCGGAAATCGGTGCCGGCACCCGTGGTGCAAGTCTGGGTATTGATGCACTGAAAATTGCCGCTCTCGATTTCATGAGTAACTTTTTTGTCAATTTTCCGAGTGATGTTGTTGAAACGGAAAACAACCTGCTGTATGAACCCGTTGAGAGTCCGTATGCGAAACGTATAAAGGGTGTAAAAATTATTTACGAACGTGTCGCCAAAGCAGTAGAATCGAATTTGAAATCCGGCTTGTTTCCCTTAGTACTTGCCGGAGATCACAGCAGCGCAGGGGGGACCATCGCCGGTATTAAAATGGCAAAACCCAACAGACGTTTAGGGGTGATTTGGATCGATGCCCACTCTGACATTCACTCGCCGTATACCACGCCCAGCGGCAATATGCATGGCATGCCGCTTGCGGTTTCGCTAGGCGAAGACAATCTCGACTGTCAGGTTCATCAGCCCGACGCCCAAACGATCAAACATTGGGACGAACTAAAAAATTTGGGGAATATTTGCCCGAAAATATTACCTGAAGATATTGTGTTCATTGCAGTACGGGATACCGAAAAAGAAGAAGATTATATCTTAAAAAAACTGGGGATAAAAATCATTCCGGTTTCTGAAGTGCGTAAGAAAGGTGTCGAACACGTAGTTCGGCAGAGTTTACTGACCTTGCAACAATGCGATGATATTTATGTTTCCTTTGATGTCGATAGTCTAGACAGCAGCATTTCGCGAGGTACGGGTACGCCGGTGCCTAACGGACTGAAAGAACGGGAAGCAGAAGACTTGTTGGCTAGTCTTATGCAAAATCATAAAATTTGTTGCTTCGAGATCACGGAAGTAAATCCTACGCTTGACAAGGAAAATCTCATGGCTGAAATTGCCTTCAATATTTTGCAACGCAGTGTGAATATTTTATTGATGAACTAATTTGTCGATCAAACCGAAAAGCGGGAATAGACCCTAAGCAAAAAAAAAATGTGTTTCTTTGCCTCAGGCATTTCGCTGATCGATCGCTACGAAAAAAAAAACGGACAGTTAAAACAAAAAAAAATGACAGAAGAATTATTGGGCTATTTACGTTGTCCGGTTACCCGCGAACCATTGAAGATGCAGGTGATCGACACCGGAAAAAAGATGTATGATGGCGTGGAAAAAGAAATCGTACGGCATGCTTTGTTGAGAAGTAGCGATTGTTTATACCCTGTCATCGATGGTATACCCCGTTTGACGGTGGAAGCGTTTATCGACTATGAAACCTTCTTGGCGAAATATGCCGATGATTATAGTGCGGTGAAACAAAACATGCACAGCAAATACGAAGGCTTATTGAAATTTGTACTGAAAAAAAACCGGCGAACGAAAAAAAGTTTCTCGCAGGAATGGGGCTTATTTAATTATGAAGAAGACAAAGTGTGGGATGCCGATACCGAGGGCATGTTGAAACGTTTTTTACAGGAAAATGATGAAACAAAAGAAAGCCTGGCCGGAAAACTCATACTTGATGCCGGATGTGGCAATGGATTACTCAATCAATCGGTAGCAGCCTGTGGAGCCACCATCATCGGAATGGATTTCAGTCAGAGTATCGAACGGGCATTTGAAAAAAATAATCGTTCGGGTGCAATGTTCATTCAAGGTGATGTGCAGTTTCCACCGATCGCTTTTTCAGTCTGCGATATCGTACACAGCAGTGGTGTACTGATCTGTACGACGAATTCTGAACTAACTTTTTCTTGTCTTGAACCGTGTGTGAAACCCGGAGGCAAAATCAGTGTCTGGCTATACCACCCCGTCAAAGGATTTATCCATAACCTGTTTAATTTTTTAAGAGAGTACACATCGAAGTTGCCTTTGAAATTTCAGTACTATTTGTATTCGGTTACTTTGTTGCCCATTTCCTATATCATTAAACGGGCAAAAGGCAATAAGCAAAACCGACGGGAAATGATGATTGACATCCTCGATTGGTTTTCACCGGAGTTCAGGTGGGAACATGCACATGATGAAGCGGGCATCTGGTATACCAAACGCGGTTACTCGAGGGTTACAGTGACGACCAATGAATTATTCGGTTTCAATATTATCGGGTATAAACCCATTATGTGATCAGGAGATCATTTTAAGGTAGATGTCGTAGAATTTTCGTCCGACAGACTCGTAGGAATATTGGGCAGAAGCATCTTCTGCAATCTTTTTCAAATCATAGGCCGAATATGTATCAATCAGTTGATTCATTTTGACAAAGAGATCGTGGTTGTCACGTGTATTCACCTTTAGCCCGTTATGTGCTGCAACCAACTCTTTTACCCCACCAACATTGGTTACAATAGCCGGTCGTCCGCTGCACAGGGCTTCCAATACCACACATGACTGACTTTCGGTATCACTGAAAATGATCAGTGCGTTCGATTGACTAATTTCCTGAGCGACACCGATATAGGGCACTATTCCTTTAAAATAAACAACGGAATTGAGTAATTTCTTTTCGAAAGCCAGATCCACATATTCCTGCTTGATCTCCCCAACGATCACGATCTCAAAATCTTGTCGTGTTTGCCAGAGCATTGCAGCAGTGTCGATTATACCTCGAATATTTTTGAGGGGAATCATATTGGAAATATGAATAAATCGGAATTTACCTCCAGCGGGCGGTTCAGAAAATTTAAACAGTTGGGTGTCCACCACATTCGACACCACCGTATACAATTTTTGGGCAACAAGGGCATTCATGTCTTCTCCCAAACTTCTGCTTACTGTGGTTAGTACTTCTGCCTGTTGCACAACCAAACGCGTAAAAAATTTAAACCATGCACTGCGAGAAGCATATTCATCGTCGAGCAGGTCGTTGTAAATACCATAATGTTCGGAAACCAAATAAGGAATACCGAAGAAACACTTGTAGGCAACTGCTACAACGCCGGCCTTAAACGGAATCTGCACATGTACAAGAGCGGGTTTACCGTTGCGCTTTTTGTATGCCCTGATGAATGAAAGATGAACCTGTGCATAGGTTAGAAAATTGGTAAAATCGGCTCCTTTGACGCGGTAATAAATGTGTTCGGTCAGGCGATCATTGACACGGCTTGCCACATATTGTTCCCGTTGACAAAAAACCACGTGCACAACTTCGATATCGGCAAAAGCTGATACAGCAATGGCTTGACGACGGATAAAATCACCGGTAAATTCATCTTCGGCATTGGGGTACCAACTGCAAAGCCAGATCGTTTTCATCGGTGGTGAAATTAGTCCCGGATCGGCAAAAATTCTAAAAAAATGATCCGCTTTTTGTAAACTGACTATCGTTGTTATACCCGGGCTCCTTTTCTACTCGAGCTTCAATTCGCTGAGTACGATTGATTTCCGGCGTTGTGAAACCGGCACAGTCTGGTTTCCTTCGAGCAACAGACTTCCCCCATCGCTTTTGATAAACTTCTGAATTTTATCTTTATTCACCACATGTGAATGATGAACCCGAATAAACCCAAAAGGCAGCAAAAGATCTTCATATTCTTTTAAACTCCGTGACACTGTGATCTTCTGCGAAGGAGCAATATAAAATTCAGTATAGGTACCTTCGGCCTGACAGCGAATAATATCGGCTACCTTAACAAAATAGATCGTGTCGTTATCTTTTAAAACAATTTTTTTCTCCTGGGTTTTTCCGTTTTGCATCATTTCTTTGAGCCACTCCAATTGTTTGGCGTTGTACCGATCGCTGATTCTGGCCTGTACTTTTGCCACGGCAAATTGCAATTCGCCTATCATCACTGGTTTGAGCAGATAATCTACCGCATTCAATTTAAAAGCATTCACTGCATACTGATCATATGCCGTAGTAAAAATCACCATACAATCTTTCCAGTTCGATTTTTCCAGGACCTGAAACCCATTGCCATCGCCGAGATTAATATCGAGAAAAATGAGATCCGGCTTACATTGGTCAATAGCCGTTACAGCCGCAGATACACCATCAGCTTCAGCCACAATAGTCAGTTCAGCGGCAAAGGGTTGCAGGAGATCTTTGAGTGCGTTTCTTGCCTGCTTTTCATCGTCGATGATCAAACACTGAATTAATTTCATAAACTACTTTTTAAAATGTGAAAAATTATTTTGGTGCCACAAGCGTTGCCTGCTGCATCATACAGGTCAATTATGCGGAATTGTTCTTCTTCCGTGAGTTTGTCTTGCGCATTCAGCAACTCAATACGCTTGCGGGTGACGGCGATGCCAGTTGACTGATACGGTCGGTCTTTATTCAGTTGATAAGAAAATTCTCTGCCGACTCCATTGTCCTCAATTTCGCATCGGATACGTTCATGATCATCGGCGATCCGCACAGAAATTTTACCTATTGTTTTTAAAGGTGCAATACCGTGATTAATAGCATTCTCCACAAAGGGCTGAATCAACATGGGCGGTATCTCCTCATTATTGTCGAGCAAACCCTGATCGACGCTAAGTTCGTATGTAAATTTATCTTCGAAACGAAGCGTATTCAAATCGAGATACAAGCGCAGTATTGTTACTTCTTCGCTGATGCTGATAAATTCTTTACGGCTTTGATCGAGTATCAAGCGAAGCAAACCCGAAAATTTACCGATATAGGTCCGTGCGGTTTCCACATCACCCGATGCATAAAATCCCTGTATGGCATTGATGGCATTGAAAATAAAATGAGGATTCATATGCAGGCGCAATGCCTGGTGTTTAATTTCTGACAATTCCTTTTCATACACCGCCTGTTGTTTTTGGGTTTCCAGTTTTTCGTTTTCCAGATTGAGTAATTGTTCCCTGATCTTGTGTCGCTTTTTGATACGGGCAAATTGCTTTTGCAACAGAAAGATCAACAGCAAAATGAACAGCAAGGCAACAGGTACAACAAACCACCAAGTAGCCCAAAAGGGAGGTTGAATATGAATCTCCACCGATTGCACTGGTGAATTGATACCTTTCGGATTAACTGCCATGACTTCAAAAGTATAGTGACCGGGTGACAATGCCGGGTATTCAAGGATGGTGTTGCGGGTATAGTTCCAGTGAGTTTCAAGACCTTTCATCCGATACTTATACTGTAAATTTCCCAATGCCCGAAAGAATATGCCGGCGAATTTAATTTTAACAGAGTTGTGCTGATAGTCGCTATAATAATCGCCGGCGAATGCTTGTAGCATATTGTTGAAATATACGCCTTCGATATTGATGAGCGGTTGCTTCTCTGCAAGATGTAGATCAGCTTCTGAAAGCAGGCATACTCCTTCCTCGGTTGCCACATAGATGTCATCACCATCCTTGATAACATCGTTCACGTTTTGGGTGACAAGTCCATCTGCTTTTGAAAAATTTTCGATTGTAAAAATCGGGCGATCGCTTTGTGTACTATACGTAATTTTACTCAATCCTGCAACGCTGGCTACCCAAACCCGATCGTCGCTATCGGCGTAAATTGCGTTGATAAAGTTTGAAGCCAATCCTTTCGACTGATCAATTACAAAGAGTTGACCCTTGCGAATGACCAAGACCCCAAATATATTAGACGCCAACCAAAGCATACGGTCAGACGTTTCCTGTACACGGTAAATATTCTTTGATAAAAAACTATGATACCCGGGCAATGCAACAATATGATCGTTCACGAATTGTCGCACACCAAACAACCCGTATAAATAAATATTACCAGAATATTTGCCTTTGTATAAGCCATTCGCTTTGATATTGACGATATTGACAAACGTGTCGGAAGCAGCCTTTTCAGACTGGTTGTCAAATGTATTTAACGCATTTGCATTGTCGATTTCACGCAAACTGTTTCCTGCCACCATCAGTACTTTATTATCCGGCTGAAACAAAATATCACGGGCAGCTATGGTAAACACTTTTACAGTGAAATCGCGCGCATTGATTCTAATCATTACAGATCCTAATGTGGCATAATAATCTCCCTGACGTGATAAGCGAATCTTTTCAACCTTTCCTTCTCCAAATTGTTTGGGCATTTGTATATATTTCAGATCATGATCTTTCATCAGCGCCAATTGAAAGGCATTTGACCCGAAAGCAATGGACCCGTCGGCGAGCTTGTCTACAAAACTGCAATAATCAAATCCTAAGCCTGATTGCGTATTCAATAATCGGATGTTTGAATTGATAGACAAAAACAAACCCTTGTTCAGGCTACTTACCCACAAATTGCCTTCCCGATCACGCAACATGCCGCTGACAGAAACTTCATTAAATGAGTGCGACAAAATTTCACCACGACTTTCATCCCAACGATAGAGACCATTTTGCGTACCGACGAGTAGCGTATGATCGACATCGGCAATGATGCTCTGGGTCATATAAGGCAACTGGCATATCGTATGAACTTCCGTGTTCAGGTTGCCTCCCTCCATGCGGTTGCTGACAATATCGGTACGTTGGGTATGATATATCGTGCCACGGCTCACCATCGATTTCGATTGCAATTGAGGCGCGTTCGGCGACACGATATCAAAAGGATACACCTGACGGGTATTGATATTGATAATGGCATCCGATTCTAACACCAGTACTTCGCCTTTTTCGTTCAGACTGATACTTGAAAACAGTTTAGATTCATTTTTATACAATTCAGTTACTTGATCGTCAGGGCTGATTTTATATAAATTAAAATGCGTCAGCAGAACGATATTATGTTCTCTATCTTCCAGCGTTTTCAATCCGGGCCCTTGATTATTGATCAATGCCAGGAGGCGATTATTTTTTTGGTCAAAAAATTTGTTCCCGTAATAATAGCAGGCATTCCCATTATTGCAGGCGAACCAGATACGTCCTTTGGAATCCTCATAAATATCGAAGATCATGTTATCGGCGAGGCCGTCGCTGGTAGTATAGGTAGTGAAATGGTAGGCATCGTATCGTACCACACCCCGGTCAGTACCCAGCCACACATAGCCTTTGGAATCCTGAAAAATACAGTAGACCGTATTGCTGGGCAACCCGTCCTTCATCGTATAATTAATATAAGCAGGTTGCTGGGCATTTGATGTTTTATAAAAACTGCACAGTGACAAAAGCAATAAAAGGATAAAGCCCTGAAGTTGATACTTATCCTTTTTAGTCATTTGTAAAAAAATACTGTCCTTCAATATCACAGATTATAGTTGAGTCAAATATACACTGAAAAAAACGGGGTTTCCAAAGGACCATCAAACAAGTCTTTTGCTGGTTTCGCTTGCGTAATGTTTTGATGTTCTACCCAACGACAAAGGAGTTGCACTGAAATAAATTTCAATGCAACTCCACACAAAGCACAGTGTTCTTTGGTCGGGGTTTGGCTATTTTTTCTCTAACGCTTCAAGACGTTTGATGAGTTCGTTATTGATTTTTTGTTGTTCTTCAATTTGCTTTTGTTGTTGTTCGGCTTTTTCATTGAGTTCTTTGATGGCATTGACATAGGTAACGAGTATTGGATGAATATTGAGATTCAGGTATCCATCTTCATCGGTACCCACAGCTTCAGGAAAAATTTGTTGCACTTCCTGCGCACTGAATCCGATATTTTGTGTTTCCAGTACTTTGTCAGAGAATTTGCGGTTCTCAACATTCTTATACTGGTAGGTAATTGGATTCAATTGCAAAATTTCGTTCAACCCTTTTTTGTAGCTGCCATTGATATTTTTCAAACGGGCATCTGAAGTGATGGTCCATGTGCTGGTCGATGGCTTACGCCCCTGATCAAGACTGAGTTCAAACTGACCGCCGGGTATAGCCGTACCAATACCGACCCGACCATTACCCAAGATACGCATCAATTCGGTTGATGTTGCATTGGTTACCCCAGCATAAAATACGTGACTGTTTGCCGTGGTGCCGATCTGATAACGCAGTACACCAGGATTAACCCCCAAACCGAAAAATTGATTGTCGTTATTGACGTTTTCATACAATACAATTTTTCTGTTGACAGTTGCATTTCCAAAATGCAACGGAGCATGAGGAGTACTGTTTCCGATCCCTACACTTCCATCACCTTGTATTCGCATAATTTCGTTCGATGCGGCAGCCCAGGTAGCCGCATAAAAAATATGGCTACTCGATGTATTCCCCACCTGATAACGCACGGCGGCAGAATTAATACCAATACCATAAAATTCGTGATCGTTGTTTGCATTTTCATACAATACAATGCGCCGGTTAGCCGCAACATTGCCAAATTGCAGGGCGGCATTTGCCGTATCGGTTCCAATACCCACATTACCATTGCCCTGAATCCGCATCAACTCTTTTGACGAAGTACCGTTGATGGCAGAATAGAAGACGTGATTTCCGCCTGGTGCACCAACCTGATATCTGATGAGTCCGGCATTGATACCAAACCCATAAAAGCTATGATCATTATCAGCATTTTCTGCAAGCACAATTTTTCGATTTGCCTGAGCATTCGAAAATTGCAAGGGTGCATGTGGAGTTGCGGTGCCTATACCCACGTTGGTACCATTATCATACATCGCGCCGTTTCCAATAGAGTTGGCCGTGATAAACCGAGGAACATAGTTAACTGTTCCGGTACCGGTAACACCATTAGGGGTCACCCAACTAGCCAACCCACTCGCATCAGATGTCAGCACTTTTCCTGCGCCCGGTGTTCCCCCGGTTATTTTCACCTGTCCGGCCACTTCAAGCTTTGCACCCGGAGTAGCTGTTCCGATACCGACATTGCCGTTTCCCTGTACGCGCATTAATTCATTTGATGTAGTAGCGTTGAAACCGGCATAAAATACATGACTGTTTACAACATCTCCCACCTGATAACGCATGATACCGGAATTGATCCCTAAACCAAAAAACTGATGATCATTATCTTGCACTTCATACAAAACCGCTTTACGATTTCCCACTGCATTTGCAAATTGCAAGGGAGCATGGGGCAGTACATTATTGATACCTACATTGGTACCATTATCGAAAATGATTGAGTTGCCAATAGTGTTTGCACCGGTAAACTTAGCCAGTGAATTTGCACCACCAGCGCCCCCAATATTTCCGGCAACAGGAGTGGCCCAGCTCGCGAGACCGTTTGCATCACTGGTCAACACTTTTCCAGCGCCGGGCGCACCGCCTGAGATTTTGATCTGACCGGCCAATTCTGTATTACCCGCTGCAGTAAGATTTACTATGGGGGTATTATTGGTACCGAGCGTCAGTGTACTGTTTTCTTTGTTCATGATAGTTGCCGTATTACCGGTAGTTGCGATATTTAAACCATCAGCAGCAGTGTGGCCGGTTGTTGCGTTGGTGATCATGAGTGTATCACCGGTACTGCTATGATTTAAATGAACATTGGCAGCAGGTACTGCACTTCCACCGATGCCAATATAGCCACTTCCTTGTTGCGCATTGAATTTCAAAACGGTAGTGCCATTGCTGACAATTCCAATCCCGACATTCCCATTATTGGCGAGCATAAACGGCCCGAGGTTATTGCCAAACGCCAGCATATTGGCATATGGAAACTGGCTCGCGATGCCCGGGTAACCTCCCGGAAATGCACTACCGTATTTGGTAAATGTTGCATAGTTGCTTGCAATGTCATTGTGCATCAAGAATTTTCCAAAACCGGCAGAGTTGGTGTTTTGCATACGAATATGTTCAACATTTCCGTTTGTGGTAAGCAAATGCAGCTTAGATGCCGGCGACGTAGTACCAATACCTACATTGGTGCCATTGTCGAAAATCTGTGAATTGTAAATCGTGTTGGAAGCCGTAAATTTCGTCAAATAATTGATTGTTCCGGTACCGGCTGCATCTGTTGACACATTGCCGGAGCGGGTTTTGTCATGACCATTTTGCGGCGCACTTCCAGCTCTGTCTGCATAGATAGCGTAGGGTACCGAAAGCAATTGATTTGTACCCATTGATGAAAAGTTACTTCCACCTGTCACGTCGATGGCCACTTGAATATACTTGTTTCCGGTTTCCCACTTCACGGATTTCATTGATGATTTTAGCGGATGGCCATTACCGATTTGCAAAGAATACAAACCGAATTCATTGGTACTGATGGTTTGCACTTCTTCGTATTCGGCTTCAGTAGCGTCTGCACCGGGTAGAACACTTAAACGAATCGTCATTTGTTGATTTTTTAGCGGATTACCACTTTTATCTCGGGCTATACCCTGATAATTGAATAGCTGAGGAACCTGCGCTGCGAGTGTGCCGGCCATCAATAAGGCCAGGAAACTCAGCATTAGTTTTTTGATTGTCTGTTTCATGTTTTTTGTTTTTTATCTGGAAAAAATTTTATTTTGATGAGTGATGGATTGCCGCTCTATCGCTTTTGAATATTAAAGGTTTGCGATACTGCTTGTTGATGGTCGGCCTGAGAAGTTACGTTCAGAAAATACTGCCCTGCCGCATACAATCGGAAATCAAAAGGCCATTGATTACTGCCAGCCGACTGTACATAGGCATGTTGAAATAAACGGCGACCGCTGGCATCGTACAAAGTACATTCAATACCGGCGCCCACAGGCAAATCTGTTTGCACAAATAGGTGATCGTTAGCCGGATTGGGAAATACCTTTACCAAAGATGCAAATGCCATACTGCCGCCTGTAACATTTTCCTGATTTCCGTTTGATTCGGATTTTCTGTCGGGTTGATGAAAACCCTGTGTCACGATGAGTTGCGCAGAATGTGCTGTGTTGACCAACACCATTTCACCTATGGAATAGAAATGTTGTGTCGAGCCTACAGTTGCCCGTCCGCTGCAAACGTTAAAGGATTGCTGAGCTTGGAGTTGGCTGCAAAACAGACACAATAACAAGGCAGAAGCAAAACTGATTTTGTGATTTTTTGTACTCATTTTGTTTATTATTCTTTTTTACGGTACAAAAATGGAATATGTATCTTGTTCATTGGCAGCACATTAATAAGCGACTCGACCTAAATAGCAAATGCATTCATTCTGCCTATAAGTGATATTGAAAATGTCACGGTTGAGCGATCAGCTCAATTGGCTAGGTAGTGGGTACATCCTTCCTTTGCAAACAGCGCGTCATGGGTATCAAAAACCGCTGTTGGTATTGTCGGGTAGCAAATGCAACATTATGGTTATAGATGAGATAAAACAGCCATAAAAAAAAGCATTCAATTCGCTGACAGGAATTGAATGCTTTTCAAATTCACTAAGTGAAAAATCTATCGGATCAGACTAATGTCGCCTTTTTTGGTATAGGTCTTTCCATCAGTCATACAGATATAGCGCATGATATAGAAATACGTATTTACATCAGCATCTTTTGCTGTATTCTGATATTTACCATTCCATCCGCTTCTGAAATTATTGGTACCCCAAACCCTGACGCCCCAGCGATCGAATACATCAAACTGAATGAGTTCAACGCCGGTTGCCGTAGTCATTCTGAATACATCGTTGTTACCATCCCCGTTCGGTGAAAATGCATTCGGAATAAACACCTCTTCACAGCATGGCCCCGGATCGATCGTCACAGTATCAACAATTTTACAACCATTGGCATCCAACACCTCCACAATATAGCGACCAAATACCAGTCCTTCAATTTTGTCGGTGACCTGCGGAGGTTCAGTGTTCCAAAGATAAGTGTAGGGAGAAGTTCCTCCACTGACCACAGCCTGAGCCCAACCTTCCACACCGGTTCCGTAGCATCCAAGATCCTTCTTTGTGATATAAAGATTTACCGGATTGCTTGGTGGCATGACGGTTATGATCGAATCCCATTCGCACAACGAAGTGTCTTTAATAGTGAGGGTATAGGTTCCTTCTTCGAAGCCATAGAATAATCCGGATTTATTGACATGTAATCCCGGTCGGATGTAATACGTATATCCTCCCCTTCCGCCGGCGCCCACAACGTGTATCTGTGCATCCTTGGCTCCGGTGCAACTTTCTGTCTTAATGGTCAGTGACCCCGCATGAACCGGTTCAGGTTGTGGCAGCAGGAACAAGGAATCGCGACGACATCCCATGACATCAGTGATAGTCAGCAAATGATATCCACCAATAATATTGTTGAAATAGCCATTGGCTTGCCCCACATTATTGTCGAGATGATAAGTTAGTGGATTCACGCCACCTATAGCGGTGAAATTAATCATTCCATTAGCATCACCATAGCAGATGGGTTCGCGCCAGGTAACCTCCGTAATGACGATCTTATCATTTTGTTTCACATCAACTAGCGATGTAATGGTACAATTAGCAGCATCTGTTGCGGTTACGGTATACACTGTTGCCGGTAAATGTGCGAAGAAGCCTAACGGGAATTGTGTACCCAAAGCCGGAGAAATACTATACACAATACCGCCGGTACCACCCGTTGCCTGCACGGTTATAGAACCGGTGCTGTCGCCATAACAAATAACGTCGACATGCGATAAGGCAGTAAAGACAATAGCCGGCGGTTCTGTGATGACAATATTCTGCACTTGATTTGTACAACCATTGGCATCAGTCAACACTACAGTATAGGTGCCAGCGGTGACATTTTGAAAATCACCATTGTTATTTGACACACCCGTTGGGTTGAGTACAAATGTATAAGGCGTTGTACCGCCAGATGCGTTCACTAAAATCGCTCCTGTATTACCTCCATGGCAAATAACATTTTGTGTCGACACCAAATTCATCAACAAGGGTGCCGGCTCGGTTATAGTTGCTACAGACGAAGCACTACATAGGTTCGCATCAGAAACCGACACAGTATATGTACCCGGCGTAAGTCCCGTAAACTGCCCGTTATTATTGATCACGTTTCCGGGTTGCAATACATAGGTCAATGTACCTGTACCGCCAACAGCTACAGCATTGATACTGCCATCATTGTTACCAAAACACGAAATATTGGTGACGATAAACGTACCGAATGTGATGATCGCCGGATTAACAACGGCAATGGTTGTGGTATAAGAACAGTTGTTTGCATCCGTCACTGTAATGGTATAAGTGCCCCCACCCAGGTTGGTAAACAAGCCCGTAATGTTATTCGTGTTGGTTGGTTGCAAATTGTAATTCAGCACGCCTGAGCCGCCTGTGCAAGCAACGGTAATGGTGGCATCCTGGGCATTATTACAACTTACGTTTGTAGCAGAAATTGAAACCAGTGTGATTGGCGGCGGTTGAATAATGTTAAACGAGGTACTGAGGGTACAGTTATTGGCATCGGTGATGGTCACCGTATATCCATTAGGTGCCAGTCCTGTAAACGCACCACTTTGGTTGGTAATATTCCCCGGCATCAGGGTATAATTGAGAATACCTGTTCCTCCACTGGCATACAGGTTGATCGTGCCGTCATTAAAATTATTGCACGAGATATCGGTATAAAAAGCAGAATCGATCACCAGCGCAGGAGGCTGAAAAACAAATACAGCCGTACTGATACTGCATCCGTTAGCATCGGTAGCAACGATCGTATACGTAGTATTGCCCACCAGGTTGTTGAAGGTAGCCGGTGGTACAAAATTGGCCAGCGGGTTAATGGTATAGGTGATAGCCCCTGTACCACCGGTAGTCGTGACATCGATCGTTCCGTTTTGTGCACCATTACATAATGCTCCGTTGGCAACAATATTTGTAAAGATCAATGCAGGTGGTTCGGAAATCGTAACGATCGTATTGACTCCGCATCCATTCGCATCAATCACGAATACTGTATAGATACCGGCTACCAAATTCGGGAATACACCGGTAAGATTAGTGATATTGTTGGGTTGCAGGGTATAGTTGATCGTACCTGTACCTCCTGTAGTGACAACGGTGATATTCCCATTGTTTCCGCCATTACATAAAATATCAACAAATGTCGTACTAGTGATTACCGGGCCTGATGAAGTAACTATGTTGAAGATGCTGCTACTGGTACAACCATTTGCATCTTTCACGGTTGCAGTATAGATGCCGGTACACAACGCACTGAACAATGGAGCTGCCTGGAAATTTATTCCATCAATACTATACGTATAGGGTGGCAGACCACTACTAGCCGTAATACTTGCCGTAGCGTCACATCCGGGGATACAACTGGCCGTAGTGGTGGCAATATTGGTGATCAGTGGAACATTAGGAGCCAACACATTGTATACCGATGTTACCGTGCAACCATTGGCATCAGTTACCGTAATGGTGTAGTTGCCTGTACCGATATTATTGAATACATTGCCGACTTGATTTGCACCACCGATGCTGTATTGATAGCCGGGCGTTCCACCTGATGCCGTGATCGTAATGGTACCATCATTACCGGGTACACAGGTCGGTGTGGTATTAGTTACATTACTGATCACTAACGGCGTGGGTTCGGTCAATGTCATCGTTGTTGTGATGCTACATCCATTGGCGTCTGTGGCTGTAATGGTATACGTTCCCGCGATTAGTGTGGTAAATGATCCGGTTTGATTGCCAATATTATTGGGTTGCAACAGGTAGTTGATTATACCCGTTCCGCCACTTGCGGTAATATTAATACTGCCATCATTACCTCCATTACAACTGATATTGGTGCTTGTAGCGGCATTCCACACAAGCTGAGTCGGCTCGTTGATCGTGATAATGCTAGTGAGTGTACAACCATTGGCATCAGTTGCGGTCAATGTGTATACAGCAGCAATCAGGTTATTGAACAAACCGGTCAGGTTATTCTGATTTCCTGCCTGCAAATTATAACTGATTACACCAACACCGCCAGTTGCACTCGCAGTAATGCTGCCATCATTGCCACCATTACAACTCACATCCGTACTTGCAACGGAAACCCAGCTTAGAGCAGTAGGTTCATTTACTTGCACAGTAGTACTCACCGAGCAGTTAGCAGCATCCACAGCATTGATCGTATAAATACCGGCAGTGAGGTTATTGAATACACCTGAACCGTTGGTGATATTGTTTGGCAACAAGGTATAGTTGATACCTCCCGCGCCGCCGACAGCGGTGACATTGATTGTGCCATCATTGCCACCATTGCAGGTGACGGGTGTGCTCACGGCGTTGGTAAACGAAGGAGCATTGGGCGCTGTTACCACATATACACTTGTCACGGTACAATTATTCGCATCGGTCACAGTAATCGTATAATTACCTGTTCCGATATTATTAAACAAGTTTGAAAGCTGATTTGCGCCGCCGATATTATACTGATAGGCGGGTGTTCCACCTGCTGCTGTAATCGTAATACTTCCATCGTTACCCGGAACACAACTCGGTGTAGTGTTTGTCACATTGGTAATTTGCACCGGCGTAGGCTGATTCACCGTTACCGTTGTCGTGATACTACAACCAACAACGTCAGCGGCAATAATGGTGTAAACACCTGCAGTAAGATTGTTGAAAATACCGGTTTGATTGGTGATATTACCTGGCATGATATTATAGTCCATTGGGGACAGACCTCCCGTGGCTAAAACAGTTACGATACCATCACTACCACCATTGCAGCTTACATCGGTAGCAACAGCAGAATTCCACACCACCTGAGTCGGTTGCGTAACATTGATCACAGTGCTCAATGTACAACCATTGGCATCAGTTGCAATAAGCGTGTAGGTATTTGCTGAAAGATTGATGAAAATACCGGTTTGATTAGTCATATTCACCGGTTGCAATACGTAGTCGATGATTCCCATGCCACCGGTCACGAGTGCTGTAATCGTAGCATTGGACCCGCCATTGCAAGTGACGTTAGTATGGGTGAGTGTTGTCCAAACCATCGCCGGTGGCTCTGTGATTTGAATAGTAGTTGTTACGGAGCAATTACTGGCGTCAACAGCATTTACCGTATAAATACCTGCAGCAAGGTTGTTGAAAATGCCGGTTAGGTTGGTAATATTATTCGGCAATAAGGTATAGTTGATTCCCCCTGCACCTCCGGTCGCTGTTACGGTTATGCTGCCGTTAGTGCCTCCATTGCAACTCACGGGCGTATTTGCTGCATTTGTATACGTTGGCGCATTGGGTGCTGTAACGATATAAACACTGCTGGTGGTGCAACCATTGGCATCGGTCACTGTTATGGTAAAATTGCCTATTCCAATATTGTTAAACACATTTCCGGGCTGAGCAGGCCCACCGATACTGTAGGTGTATGTCGGGGTACCGCCACTTGCGGTGATGGTAAGGGTTCCATCATTGCCGGGTACACAACTCGGTGTTGTATTAGTGACATTGGTAATTTGCACAGGTGTTGGTTGGTTGATCGTTACCGTTGTCGTTATACTACATCCTACCACGTCAGCCGCAATTATGGTATATACGCCTGCTGTAAGATTATTAAACACACCTGTTTGATTGGTGATATTACCCGGCATGATATTGTAATCCATCGGCGCCAATCCACCCGTTGCCAATACCGTAATAGCCCCATTGTTGCCCCCATTGCAAGTTACATCAACAGCTGTCACCGACGACCATACCACTTGTGTGGGCTGCGTCAGGGTGACTGAAGTTGTTAGCGTGCAGCCGTTGGCATCGGTAGCCGTCATGGTATATACGTTCGCAGCCAGCCCGTTGAAAATGCCCGTAAGATTATTGATATTGCCCGGTTGAAGATTATAATTTATCGCACCTTGTCCGCCGGTCACTGTGGCGGTGATCGTACCATTGACGCCACCATTGCAAGTGATATTGCTTGTCACCATGCTGACCAGTGTAAGGGCTGGTGGGGAAGTCACCACCACAATAGTACTCACAGAGCAACCATTGGCATCCACTGCATTTACGGTATAGGTACCTGCAATCAAATTCGGGAACAATCCGGTTAGATTGGTAATATTATTGGGTAAAAGCGTATAACTAATCACCCCATTACCACCCGTTGCTACCACAGAAATATCGCCATCTGCGGCACCAAAACAATTTTCCGGAGTCGATACAACACTCGTAAATACCGGGGCCTGCGAATTGGCGAGAGTCACAACGAGTATCACTTTACAATCGTTGACATCGGCAACTAAAATAGTATACGTGCCGGCTGCCAGGTTATTAAAGGTATTGCTGACTTGTGGCAGGCCGCCGTTGATGGAATAGGTATAGGGCGGAAGGCCTCCACTGACATTGACAGTGATGCTGCCATCATTACCCGGAATACATGATGGTGTTATGGTGGTATAGTTTACCAATTGGGTAGGTGGTGGCTGGGTAATAGTGAAACTTACCGTGGTACTACAGCCATTTGCATCTGTTGCGACGATTGTATACGTACCGATTGCCAACGAATTAAAGAAACCGGTTTGGTTGGTGAGCCCAACAGGTTGCAAAGTATAGGTAATTGTTCCGGTACCCCCCGTAGCAGTTACGGAAACATTTCCATCGTTACCATTATAACACAATACATTCGCCACCAGTGGAACCCCCATCACCAGTGCTGGTGGAACGGTGATCGTAAATGTAGTGCTAACTGTACAACCATTGGCATCCACCGCATTCACCGTGTAATTGCCGGCAGCGAGGTTATTGAAAAATCCAGTCTGGTTGGTCACATTATTGGGTTGCAAAGTAAAATTCACCATTCCGGTTCCCCCTATCGTGCTTACAGTGACATCGCCGTCTGCTGCACCAAAACACAAAATATTATTGATGACCACATTCCCGATCGCCAGTACATTTGGTTGGGTAAGGGTGACAACGGTACTAACTGAACAATTGCTAGCATCGGTGACATTGACTGTATAAACACCTGCGACCAGATTATTAAATATCCCGGTAAGGTTGGTGATATTGTTCGGCATTAAAGTATAACTCAAAGCACCCACACCGCCAGTGGCTGTTATGGTGATCTGACCGTCACTGTTTCCAAAACACAATGCATTTGTAACGGCAACATAACTGATAGAGGGTGCAGAAGGATAAGCCACCACAAAAGCGGAAGATGCTGAACAGCCATTGGCATCGGTAATGGTCACTGTGTAATTTCCGGCACCCACATTTGTGAAAATATTCGACAATTGATTGGCCCCGCCGATGTTATAATTATAGGGTAAAAGACCACCACTTGCGTTGATCGTGACGGTTGCGTCGTTACCGGGCACACAGGTTGGAATGGTACTGTTGATTCCGGCAATGACAATTGGTGTAGTTTGCGTAATGGTCACCAGGGTAGAAATACTGCAACCATTGGCGTCAACCGCCTGAACCGTGTAATTACCAGACGCCAAATTACTGAACGTCCCGGAAATATTCACAACATTTCCGGGTAATAACGTGTAGGTGATGGTGCCTGTTCCGCCGTTGGTTGTGACGGCAATATTACCATCATTGCCATTATTACAACTCACATTGCCAACAACAACAGTGGCCCATTGCAGTTGGGGAGGATCGATGACGGTAGTGGTACTGACCGTGCTGCAACCATTGATATCCGTTGCTGTGATCGTATATACCCCGGCGATCAGGTTGGAGAAAACACCGGTGATATTGGTCACATTTCCCGGTTGTAATACATACGTAATTGTTCCTGTTCCTCCACTAACAACTGCGGTGATACCCCCATCGCTACCCCCAAAACAACTGACCGGAGTTGAAGCCAGGGAAGTAAATATCATAGAATTCGGTGCACTGATCGTAGCCGTCGCTACTGTTGTACAACCATTTGCATCACTAACATTAATGGTGTAGGTGTTGGCTGCGAGACCAATAAAAATACCGGTATTATTAACGGCACCGCCGGGTGATAACGTAAATGTCATTGGCGGCGTTCCCCCTGTTGTGACAATGGTAATACTTCCATCATTGCTGCCATTGCAGGTTGCATTTACCGGTGTTACGTTGCTCACTACGGGAGCTCCGGGATTGGTGAGCGAAACAACATTTGTCAAAGTACAGTTATTGGCATCGGTCACCGTGATCGTATACGACCCACCGGCCAATCCACTGAAAACATTTGAAACTTGATTCCCGCCACCAATATTATACGTGTAATTTGGTGTACCCCCACTTACGGTAATGGTTACGCTTCCATCATTGCCCGGAATACAGGAAGGTGGCGTAGTAGCAATATTTACCACAGTCAAAACAGGCGGTTGCGTTACAGTGATCGCCGTTGTAATGGTGCAGCCATTCGCATCAGTCGCTTTTACGGTATAGGTACCGGCATTGATATTATTGAACACACCGGTATTATTGTTTGTACCATTTGGTAATAACAAATAGGACATGGCTCCAACCCCGCCTGATGCACTCACCGTAATACTACCATCGATTAATCCATTGCACGAGGGACTTGTAAATGCTGTGTTGGTCCAAATGAGCGGTGTGGGTTGAGTCATCGTGACGACTGTTGACGATGAACAGTTGTTGACATCTGCCACGGTAATCGTGTAGGTGCCGATTCCGAGATTACTGAAAACCCCGGTCATATTGCTTAATCCCCCCGGATTTAAAAAGCAAGTAAAATTGCCCGTGCCTCCGGTGGCCGAAATCGTAAATGACCCATTCGTATCGCCATAACAAAGGGGTTGAGCGATTGCCACATTGGTGATCACCACCGGTGCCGGATTAACAACCGTTATAGCCAGGCTGGCAGTACAATTGAGAATATCCGTTACCGTGACGGTATAAACCCCACCGGCCAGATTATTGAATATACCTGTAGCATTGTTTACGTTACCCGGCTGTAGCGTATAATTTAAAGCCCCCACACCACCACTTGCGGAAACGCTAATTGAACCATCCGTGTCACCATTGCATGTGACCTGAGTTGCATTCACAAGATTGAGTATGGGTGGAACGGGTAAATACAATGTATCGAATACCATCGTTGTACATCCATTTATATCGGTAACCGTAATGGTGTAGATTCCGGCACCCAAACCGCTGAAAACATTTGTTGGCTGAATAATCCCATTTAACTTATAGACATAAGGCTGCACACCACCCGTGGCTGTAACGGTAATGGTAGCGTCATTGCCGGGCACACAACTGATAAGGGTATTGGCAACATTGGTAATGGCCATTGGTGATGGTTGCGACAGATTAATAGTAACTGTTGTGGTACAACCATTCACATCAGTGGCTGTCACATTGTAAATACCAGCAGGCAGGTTAGGGAAATAACCCGTGAGATTATTGACATTTCCGGGTTGTAAGTTGTAGGTAATCGGTGCTACACCTCCGGTGACCGTTGCATAAATATAACCGCTGTTGCCTCCTGCGCAAAATATGGTTGCATAACTCACCGAGTCCCATTGCATGATTGGCAAAATGATAATGTTGACATTCGCCGTGACAAAACATCCATTGGCATCGGTAACGGTTACGATGTAATTACCCACTTGCAAATTAGGGAAATAGCCGGTTTGGTTGGTAATGTTACCGGGCTGCAACGTATAGGTTAATTGTCCGACTCCCCCACTGGCATAAGCATTAATACTGCCTAGCATACCATTATTGCACAAAATATCCTGATGAATAATGCTGTCGATAATGATCATGACCGGTGCCGTGATCGTGACGATCGTTTGGGTGCTGCAATTGTTGATATCCACTGCCGTGATGGTGTATGAACCTGCAGGCAAATTGGGGAACACTCCGTTTTGATTCACCACATTGCCCGGTTGCAGCGTATAATTGATTTGACCATTCCCTCCGGCCGTTTGAGCGATAATGCTACCATTGCCACCACCAAAACAATTTACATTTTGTACAATTACATTGGTAAACTGCGGAGAATTCGGTGTGATGACGTTCACCACACTGGTTGCCGTACAATTGTTTGCATCGGTAACCGTTACTGTATAGTTACCTTGTCCAACATTTGCAAAAATATTACCCGGCTGATTGCCCGCTCCTAAATTGTAATTGAATGGCGCCGTACCACCGGCCACCGTAACATCAACAATGCCATTGTTTCCGGGAACACAATTGGGCGGAGTGATCACAACATTTGTAATTTGCAATACACCCGGATCAATGATATTGATGATCGTTGATATACTGCATCCATTAGCGTCTGTCGCTGTCAACGTATATACATTGCCGCTAAGATTATTGAAGTTACCGGTTAAATTGGTTTGCCCGCCCGGCATTAATGTATACGTAATGGCGCCCACACCACCCGTAGCTGTAGCGGCAATACTGCCATTATTGGCCCCATTGCAAGTGACATTTACAGCCGTCACATTATTCCAGTTCAGCATCGTTGGTTGAGTAATATTGACAACCGTAGTGTTGCTACAGTTATTGGCATCGATGCCCGTAACGGTGTAGGTTCCGGCAACAAGCCCTGTAAAGATTCCGGTATTATTTAAAAGACCACCCGGTTGTAAAAGGTAAGTAAAACCACCTGCGCCGCCACCGGCCACTATTGTCATGGTTCCGCTGGCTTGTCCGTTACAAACGACCGGTGTTGTTGTTACTGAAGGAAACGTAATTGCCGGCGGGGGAGCAATAACGACAACTGTTGACGCCGAACAACCATTGGCATCCACTGCCTGAACAGTGTAAGTGCCGGCCGCCAAACCGCTGAAGTTTCCGGTATTGTTATTAATCCCCGGAGGCGTGAGGGTATAGGTGATGACACCAACACCACCGGCTGCAACAACAGATAAACTACCATTTGATAAACCGTTGCAGGTTGGACTTCCAGTTACCACCGATGGAAAGGTTATCGGTATGGGTTGGGTTACAGTAATGGCAGTTGTCAATGTGCATCCGTTAGCATCGATAGTGGTTACCGTATATGTGCCGGCAGCAAGATTTGGAAAGATCCCTGTAAGGTTATTGATATTGCCTGGATTCAGCGTATAGTTCAACGCGCCATTGCCCCCATTGGCCACAACGGTGATACTTCCATTATTGGCCCCATTACAGATAGCGGCTGTTGCGGTCGTACTGATGTAAGTGATGGCCGGCGGTTGGGTTATCGTTACTACGGTACTGATACTGCAGCCATTATTGTCTGTCGCTGTAACCGTGTAGGTACCAACAGGAAGGCCATTAAAAATTCCATTCGCATTGTTAACATTACCCGGCATGAGGTTAAACGTATAAGCCGGTGTTCCTCCTGTGGCCACCGCTGTTATACTACCGGTGCTGGCATTTGCGCACAACACATTCACATTGCTTACCGAAGACCAATTCAACACACTTGGTTCGGTAATTACCACAACTGTTGTGTTGCTGCAACCATTGATATCTACTGCGGTTACGGTATAGGTATTGGGTGAAAGACCTGTAAAATTACCGGTATTGTTATTGGCACCACCGGGCATGAGGGTATAACTAAAAGGTGCTAAGCCACCGCCGGCTTGTGCCGTAATGGAACCATCGTTCGAACCGTTGCACAACGCATTGGTATGGGTAACCGATACCCAGGTAACGGGCGGCGAGTTAGTGATATTGATCACTAGGGTTGACGTACAATTGAGAGAATCGGTTGCTGTAATCGTATAGGGTTGTGCACTCAAACCGGTGAATGTTCCGGGTGGCGCCTGTACGGCATTTGGATTGATGGTGAGCACCAAAGGACCAGTACCCCCGGATGCTGAAATCACTACCTGCCCCGAATTTGGCAAAGCACAGGTGGTGCCCGTGATCACAGGATTGCTGAAAACAATCGGGGGCGGTTGTATAATATTGACGATCGTTGACGTCGTGCAACCCGTGGCATCAGTGGCCGTCAGGGTGTATTGGGTTTGGTTCAGACCGGTAAAAATACCGGTGACATTATTATAGTTGCCCGGATTAAGGTTGTAGTTCACCACACCCACAGCATTGATCACGGTGGTAGAATTTATACTGCCGGCATTCAAACAAGTAGCGTCTGTGACATTGACATTTGTGATGGTAATCATGTCGCAAGTACCCGGAATAGTAACGGGAATACGGGCAATACAACCGGCGATATTTCCCGTACAACAAGTGGCATATAGTGTAGTGCCCGCGGGGCAAGCGGGGCCCACCGGATCGTAAATAAATGGAGAGCCCGTACCAACCAGATTTCCGGCAACAGGATCGTCCCACCAGCTCACACTATTGTTGCATGATCCCGTCAATGTTGCTGTATAATTGACATTGCCACCCACACAAGTGCGTACTGGTGCAGCAGCCGTCGGGTTGATGGGTGTCGGTGCACAAGGATTGGTGGCAATGGTGAACTGCACATTATGGGCTAGCAGATCATTAAAATTCCAACATCCGGTTTCTCCGTCTGACGAACCGTGCAAAATAAACGTGTAACTATTGTTGGTAATAATGCTGTTACAAAATTTTATATCAAAAATGAGCGTAAACAAATTGTTGCAGGTTATGGCTACGTCACCATAGTTATTACAGGGCAAACCGTCGTTAGCACCAATGACCCCACAACAGGTATTGGCAGCGGTATTATCGAAATAAAAGCCGGGCCCTCCATTAAACCCTGAGCCGGAAGGACACATGCCCACACAGCCCGGATTATAAGTAATAAAACCGGCCGGAATAGAAATGGCATTGACCACAAAACCCGCATTCGCAGGTAAAAACAACCCATGCAACCATTCGGCATTGGGAACCTGATTCCAGCGGACATTGGTCATTGTGACCCGAACCGTGGAGGAATCGCAACCATTATTGCAGGTAAAAACGCCACCGTTGACCACAGCACCACCGTTGAGGTTGATCAGTTCGGCTGTAATGCTTGGGGTAGCGCCGCCACAGCTCGCAAAACGTCCGGTGGTTGTAATTCCGGAAACGTTGATGAATTGCGAAAAGACTTTGTTGGCTGCAAAAAGGAAGAATAGAAAAGGTAAAAATTTTTTCATTCAAAAAAATTATTTTGTTAGTGCGTTGAGTTCGGTTAAAATATCCCTGACCACGTCTACCGGAAAAATTGATGCATCATAATTTTCGATAATAAAATGGCAGGTATTGATCCGGTTGAGTATTGGCAATTGATCGTTTGTCGCGGTTTGCAACAACACCTTATATTTTTGATACACCCTTTGTTCAATATGATTGGCTTCGCAATAGGCCATGGCTTTTTGTTCGATCACTAAAGGAACCTGAAACTGCCGACTGAGGTCAATCCACTGGTGAATGAGGGCAGCCTTATCTCCTGCTGTTAGGTTGGCAAACCTTTCCGGTTGTATAATAGCCTTGCCTTCTTTTGGCTGTGCAAGCAAGGTCACACAGGGCAGCAAAAGTAAACTAATAGAAAACAGGACATTTCGCCAAACTGCCTTTGAGTAAAAAGTAAAATTCATATTGAAAATTTTATAAACAAAAAAACAGAATTGCGATGCAAGTCTATTTTAAAGAGTTAAATATAGTATAATCCTCAAAAATAATACCATATATATGTCATAAATATGTCATTTAAGCCCTAAAGTGCGTCCACTCCATTTGAAACTACAAAAGCTAAGGGTTTATTAGTATTTTTACCCCAACCTATGAACCCATCCCTCCTGCCCTATCATATTCGGCCGGGCTCCGAAAAATTTCGTCTCTGGATATTTGCTTTTTACGGTTACGGACAACACGCAGCGGTGTATGATGAACTGGCCGATCTCTGTAGTCCGCGGTATGGATTTGTGGTTTTCGATTTACCCAAAACGGCG
>CAZFKA010000001.1:57834-66934 GCA_964519155.1 uncultured Bifidobacterium sp.
GCGGATAATCGCGTGTTGAAAAAAAACGAGCTTAAAAAATTATTTGAAGATCTCACCCAGCAATACGCTATTACCACTGTGATCGGCGTTTCGTACAGCATGGGTAGCCGGCTAAACTTGATTTTAGCAGAAACTATGTCGCAAAAGATCAGCAAAATATTTTTAATTGCGCCGGATGGTATTCGCATCAATCCATGGAACCGACTGGCAACCGGCACGGCTATCGGACGGTCGGTTTTTTCGTATCTCATGCACCATCCGGCCGCCTATCAGCGTATCCTTGCCGTTTTACACCGAGTAAAATTGCTACCGAGCCCTATGCATACCTTTATCAAATGGCATGTACGCAATTTAGAGAATTGTATGCAGGTACTGTATACCTGGAACAATATGCGTCATATGATACCTAATCTGCGAAAAGTATATGAAGAGCAACTGCGTTCAGGATTTCGTATCATCACTTATTTTGGCCGTAACGATTATATCATCGGAGAAAAAATCAGGCACTATATGCAGGACCATTTGCCCTTTACAGAAATAAATATCCTGGAAAAAGATCATAATCTTTTAGATGACAGTTTATTTGATGATATTGCAACGTATTTATAAATGACCGGTATACTCATTTTTTTATCGCTGGTATTTTTGCTGGCTTATGCCATACTGATCCTATACTTCCGGTCGGGCTGGCAGGCGACACCAGAAATCAAACTACAAAAAGACTACACACCGGTCACGTCGGTTTCAGTGATCATTCCTGCCCGAAATGAGGAAAAAAATATCGGGCGTTTGCTGCGGCATATCAGCGCGCAAATCTATCCCATTCACCTCACAGAAATTATTGTGGTGGATGATCATTCAACCGATCAAACTGCCCAAATAGTGAGCACATATCCAAGGGTAAAGCTAATCTCCCTGCAGGATTTTACCCAAGGTCAAATGCTCAATGCATACAAAAAGAAAGCGATAGAAACCGCGATCGCACAAAGCACGGGCGAACTGATCATTACCACAGATGCGGATTGCAGTATGCACGAATTCTGGCTATTGAGTATCGTACATTATTACGAACAAACCCATGCGCGTCTTATTGCATCGCCGGTATCTTTTTTTAATCATCCCCATTGGTTCCGCATCTTTCAATCGATCGACTTTCTCACGATGCAAGGTGTGACCGGTGCATTGGCACGTTTCAAAAGCGGCACCATGTGCAACGGAGCTAATCTTGCCTATACACGGGAAGCATTTGATGCAGTAAACGGATTTGACGGCATCGATGATATTGCCAGCGGTGACGATATGTTGTTGATGTATAAAATTGACAAACGTTTCCCGGGGCGAACGGCTTACCTCAAATGCAAAGACGCAATTGTGCAAACCGACGCAATGAACTCGGTACGGAGCTTTTTTGCGCAACGTATCCGATGGGCATCAAAAGCATCAAAATTTAAAGATAAACGATTAGTATTTATACTCGCATTTGTCTTTTTCTTTAATCTCTTTCTGGCTATACTGGCGGTGGGCAGTCTTGTGAATTTCTCACTCTTTCATTTGTTTATTGTTCTTGTTCTCTTGAAAGCCAGTATCGAAATTTCCTTACTCGTTCCTGTGTGTAAATTTTTCGATAAGCAACATGAATTGATTTATTTTTATATCCTCCAGTTGCTACACATCCCTTATATCATTCTGTCGGCAGTGCTGTCGCAAATCGGAACGTATCAATGGAAAGACCGTAAAGTAAAATAACACCAGAGGCATGAATCAAAGAAAAGGCAACAGAATTTGGACACGACTAAAAAAAAACAAAGCAGCCGTTGCGTCTTTATTCATCATTCTGTGTATGATTTTTATTGCGGTGTTCGCTTACCTTTTGGCTCCTGATGGCACGCCGGATGCCAATACCATGAATGTAGAAATTGCGACACAAAAGCCGGGTTATCATTGTCTTTTCTTTAAACAATACAAAGACAATATCGTCAGGCATTCCTTATTGCATCGAATCATCAAAGGACAAGAAGCCGATGCTGAACTGATCCCAATTCGCGAAGCAAAATTGATGGGCGACAGTATCCGGGTTGCGCATATTGTAGATGATGATTTGGTAGAATGGCAGAGCTTCGCCATAGATAAAAAAATAAGTGATCCGCAAAGTCATTACCTGCTGAAACGCACATTTTGGCTGGGGACCGATAAATATGGACGTGATCTTTTATCGCGTTTGTTGATCGGCACCCGCATCAGTTTGGCCGTGGGATTCATTGCTGTATTTATTTCCTTGCTGATCGGGGTGTTGCTCGGCGCAGTCAGTGCGTATTTTGCCGGCCTTACAGATATGGCCGTTACGTGGCTGATCAATGTACTGTGGGCGATACCCACGCTATTACTTGTGTTTGCTATCACTTCGGTTTTAGGAAAAGGATTCTGGCTGATATTTATTGCGGTAGGTTTTACCATGTGGGTGGGCACTGCGCGGCTCATCAGGGGGCAGGTGATGAGTATCAAACAAATGGAATATATACAGGTTGCCCGTACGATGGGTTTTTCGTCTTGGCGAATTATCGTTCGGCATATCCTTCCCAATGTGATGGGGCCGACGATTGTGATGGCGGCAAGTAATTTTGCCACTGCCATTTTAATAGAAGCCGGATTGAGCTTTCTGGGTATTGGCGTGCAGCCACCGGTTTCATCGTGGGGATTGATGATCAAAGAAAACTATAATTTCATTATCACCAATCGACCCATGCTGGCCATTATTCCGGGTATTGCCATTATGCTGATCGTACTGGCTTTTAATATTTTAGGCAACGCGCTGAGAGATGCCTTAGATGTGAAAGGCACTGCCTGATGATTTTTAATTGATGAAAGCCGCTAGAACGAAAAGTCGTTACGGCAACCCTTTATTTATAAGCACCACAATACTCCATCACAGCATCAATTTCTTCGTTCGACAATTGCGGAAATGGCATCATAACACTATGGTTCCACTGTTCAAACAATTGTGTAGCGTAGGCATCGCCCTCAGCGATGGTTTTTGCCGGGTCGTGCACAAAGCTATAAATCCAGTTTTTATCCGGCACACGATGTATCAGTACTTTGAGGGCAGGACCAGTAGCGTCTTTCATGAGATTGTGGCAAGAGGCGCAATGTTGTTGAAAGAGTGCAGCACCCTTTTCGTTTTGTTCTTCTTTTCTATCTGTGTTGTTTGTCATCCCAACTTCTGTTTGTTCCCCCGATTGGCAAGCAATTAACCCACTGAGGCAAATGCCCAGCAACAAGAAAATATTTTTCATCTGGTAAAATTAACGCAAAACAGAAATAAATATTCCGTTCGTTTGTATACAACAGCGGATCATTTTGGTTGTTCGTCTCAACCGAACAGTTGTACATGCAGGTAGTGGATGATCTGTACAAAAAAAAATTACCTTTGTTAGCCGATCTTTCCCATTTTCATACACAACACCATGCGCATACTGATTATACTTTTCGCCCTCACTTATGGTTTTATTGCTAAAGCCCAGCAAAACATCATCATCCTCATTGCCGACGATCTCGGAGCCGACTACTGCGGCTTTACCGACAATGCAACCGACACCGCAAATATGCCGAATATTCGATCGCTTCTGCAAAAAGGGGTACGGTTTAAAAACGCCTGGGCAAGTCCGTATTGTTCATCCACTCGCGCGGGAATGCTGAGCGGTCGCTATTCTTTCAGAACCGGTGTGGGTACGGTTATAGCCGGTGCGGGTTCAGCAGATCTTGACTCAGCAGAAATATCGATACCCGATATGCTGAAAAGTTTTGCGCCTCAATCCTATGCATGCGCTAATATCGGTAAATGGCATGTCAACTTGCAAACACCCCAAAAAATATTATACCCCACCAAAAAATTTTCCTATGATCTGTACCGGGGAAATTTTTTAGGCGAAATTCCTGATTACTACAACTGGATCCGTATCACTAATGGTGTACAAACTGATACCATTACTACCTATGCCACCACCCAAACCATTGATGATGCCATTGCCTGGCTCGATACCTTACCCAATAACAAACCTTTCTTTTTATGGCTTGCCTTCAATGCTCCCCATTCGCCCTATCACCTGCCACCGGCTAATCTTCATACAGTACCCGGACTCACAGGAACACCCCAACACATCAATCAAAATAAAAAACTCTATTTCAAAGCCATGATTGAAGCCATGGATTCAGAAACCGGAAGATTGTTTCAGTATCTCATTGCACATAATAAAATGGACAGCACCAATTTTATTTTCATGGGAGATAATGGAAACGATAAAAGAGTTAGTCAAATAGCAGACAGTACACATGCCAAAGGAACTTTGTATGATTATGGCGTGCATGTTCCCTTTATCGCTGCGGGACCGGCCATAATTAATCCGAACCGCAGCAGTGATGCATTGATCAATGTACAAGATGTCTTTGCCAGCTCACTCGAACTAGCAGGTTTCAGCAATTGGGCAGCGTCGATTCCGGCCGGAACCATGATTGACTCAAAAAGTATTTTGCCCATGCTTACAAATCAAAATACATCGGTACGCGATTGGGCTTTCACCGAATTGTTTACACCTACACCCACCGCCGGCGATGGCAAATCGATTCGTAATCTGGACTATCACCTGATCAAATTCGACAATGGAACACAGGAATTTTATAAACTCAGTACAGATATCAACGAGCAAAATAATCTGCTACTGCAAAATCTCAACGCGGTAGACTTGAGCAACTATACATACTTGTGCAACGAATTGAGTAACCTTACCGGTATTCCATCTTGCCAAAACGGAGTCGGAGTAGGCATTCTACCGGAGTCGAAACCAACACTTGCTTTGTCGTATAATTATCCCTCGATCAGCTTTTCAGGGCAAACAGCCTTTACCCTATGCTTATATACCGCAGATGGAAAATTATTGCATCAGCAAGCTTATGCTGCGGGTCAATACATAGTTGATGTCGATAAGTTTACAAAAGGACTTTATTTGGCAGAGATCAAGGATCGGCAAACCCGAAAAACAATAAAGTTCGTTGCACCTTAAAAATTTATTCTGCAAACTCCCACACACTGCGGTATGCCCCATGCTGTTCGATATAGGTGAGCAAAGCCCGATAAAATGGATCCTTACCTAACGTTGCGCTGTCGCCTATAATAAATAATTGTTCCTGGGCACGGGTGATGGCTACATTCATCCGGCGATAATCATTTAAAAACCCAATCACATTATTGTCGTTCGACCGCACCAGTGAAATAATGATATTGCGTTTTTCCTGTCCTTGAAAACTGTCGATGGTGCTGATGCGCATCGCTGCAGGCAACTTGCCCATAGCCAAGGCGACTTGCCCGGCGTACGGCGAGATCAAGGCCGTTTCATCAGCCTTCAAATTTTCTACTTCCATGATCTTTTGTACAAGAGACAATTCCCCTTCGTTGTGCAGACTCATCCCATTTGCTCCCCGTTCTTCTTCGTAGCCTGCACCGGCCGTATCAAAGAAACTGATATGCGTATGTCGATCCTGCAGATGTGGAGCCGCCAATAATTTGTTTTGATAAAAATACGCACCGGAAAATCCGGCTATCGATGCCCGCATCCGGTATTGGGTGTCTAGCAGAAAAACAGGTTCAATATGCGCGAAAGCGACTTCAAGTATCGAGCGGTTAAATCCCATACGCATTGCAGCTTCAGACAAAACTGTTGGTGGTAACTGAAAAGGATCGCCGGCCAATACAAAACGTTCGGCAAACGGAAATATACACCAAGCCAGGGGTTCGATACATTGACCTGCTTCATCGATGACCAAGGTATCGAATTGTAAACCCATGGTGGGCAACTCCCGATTCGACGATAAGGCATCGCGTATAGCGACCGGTGTACCCAAGATCACGGATGCATCACTGAATAATTTTCCCTCATGGTAGGCGAGTATCTTTCTGATCTCTGTGCGAATATTTTTTACTTCCTTAAACAATAAACTCCTTTGCTCTCTTTCGGCCTTTCCAAAACTTCTCTTGTATCGCAAGGCCATTTTTCGAAATTGCTCAGCCCGTATCTTCAATTCCTTCACTTGCTTTTTGATGGCCGGGTCGGTCATCTTTCCTTCCACTGTATACGGAAATATTTCATCACTGATCTTCGTACTGTTGCCTACCCGAAGTATTTTCACACCCCCTTGAAGCAACCCTTTGGCGATATGATCGACTGCTGCGTTGCCGGGTGCAGATACCAGCAATTTTTTATTATTCTTCGCCAATTGTGCAATGGCATCGATTAGGGTGGTTGTTTTACCCGTACCGGGTGGACCATGTACTATGCAGATGTTGCGGTTGTTGACGATCCCAGCTACTGCAGCCTGTTGGCTGGCATTCAGCTTCGGGTTATCGATCACTTTGCACGCCACATCAATATCAGATATTCTATTTTCCCCTTTGCTCCCATCGTGTATTTGACCAAACAAAGAAAATAAACGCTGATTGACGGGTAGTTTCTGCAGGGCTTCTTTCATCATGGCTGTTGTTCGCTGATCGGGTGAAAGTTTAATCCCCATACCTTCTTCCTCTATCCAATCAGGAAAGTCGGGGGCGAACAAACGAAACTCTCCTACCCGGCCGTCAAGACTCAATAAAACACCTTTGACAGGCTCCTCTCCCTGTACAAAACACTCGATGGCTACACCGTCGCGAAACTGTTGTGTATCTCCAGGAAAACCCATTCTGAACTGAATTTCGGGGTAGTCGGCATATCCAAAGTTTTTGCGAATGACTTTTAAAGGATGCAGGGCAAGTCCTTCCGCTTTAAGCGACTTAAGTGTATGTTGTTGATCGAGACGATAACGATACACCTCTTCCTGTTCTTCGAGATTGATACATTTCAATAAGCGCTGAATATGCGGATGCAAAGCTTCCATCCGGCGAAAATAAACTATTTTGTTACATTCGGATATGGAAGGCTCGCTCAGTTGTTTTACATGTAAAATCAATACGCTTTGCTGTTGCCATTGCATTAATCTTTACCTTCGCCCATCCTGACGATGTTGACAAAAATTGTAACCATAACTTTATTATCCACCTTCGAAACGTATGCCGCTATAGCAGCGGGTGTTGCATTTAAATTGTCGCCGCATATCATTTGTGTATGTACCATTATTGGAGGTATTGCAGGCGTATTTGCGGTAGCATTTCTGGGTGGTAAAATAAAAAAAATCGTGGCCAAATATTTTCCGCGAAAACCAAAAACAGATAGTGGCAAGCATGCCCTGTTGAAAAAATTATGGCATCGGTATGGGGTTTTCGGAATCGGGTTTATAGGTACATTTTTAGTTGGCGCAGTCATTAGTATGGGTGTGGGCTTCGGTGTCAATATCGAACGCAAACCCTTGATGAGCTGGTGTATTGCAGCGATTGTTTGTCGCTGTATCGCCTATTCCTATTTCTTTGATTTTCTCAGTGATCTGTTTTAGAAAGTCTCTTTGCCAAAAAACGCCTATCTTTAGCAATCAGGACCTTTGTTGCCCTATCAAAATCCAATTTATGAAAAATAAAATTCTAGTTGTATTCTGCTTATTGGTTTGTCAGATCACGCTTGCCCAAACCTATCATTCTTATCTCCAATTAGATGGCAGCGAATCAAATCCCATTATAACAGATTTCGAAAAAATGCCAAACAATAATATGATCTATAGTATGATATTAAGCGACAGCGCAAAAGCAATGCCGGCAAATACCCATTTTTACAATGAATCTGTTGTCAAAAATCCGGGGAGTGGTGTATTGATGATGACGCCGAATAATACCGTGGCATGGTCGTATAGCTGGATGCCCGTCAATTATCTGAACGACTTCATTTATATCTATCAAACCCTTGTCGACAATGCCGGAAATATTTATTTATCAGGACGATACAGAGGGTTGGTTGACATGGACCCGACAAATGGTGTACTGATGTTTCAGCAACCCAATGCAAATGATGTTGAAGGCTTTTTGATAAAATTAAGCGCATCCGGAAATTTTATCTGGGCAAAGAAATTTGGAAATACAAATGTTTCCGGTATGTATTGCGACCTCTATCAATCGATGATACATCCTGTAAGTGGGAATCTGGTATTTGGCGGCAGTTTCAGAAAAGCAGTCGATTTTGATCCGGGGCCTGCTAACAATGTGGTGAATGCCAATTGCTATCACAACAATTCTTTCATTCTCACGTTAGATACTGCCGGAAATTACATAGATGTTCATACCCTGCAGGTTGACAGCAGTGCGGGTCTTTCACAGTTGCGTATCGACAGTATCGGAAATTATTATGCCATTTATACCTATTTCGGAACAGTTGATGTTGATTTCGGAGCCGGAGCCACCAACTACACCTTACAAACGGGCTATTACAATTCATGCATGGCCAAATACGATGCAAATTTTAATTTGTTATGGTCTAAATATCTGGGAGGCGATGATATATATTCACTGAATTTGCGTTTGAAAGACAAGCAGACATTCTATCTCTACTCCTCTTTTGCCGATACCATACAACTGCATAACAATGTGACTGCAATTGCAAATGGTTATACCGACTTCTTTGTAGAAAAATGGGACTCAGCAGGCAATTGTCTATGGGCTAAAACCATGAGCAGTACCGGAAACGACAATATCTATGACGTTGTGTGTGCCAATAACAAACTTTATTATCTGTATGCTTACGACGATTCAATTCATACCAATACCGGCGCCAACGACACAACACTTTATGCGGCAAAACGCGACCTTGTACTGTCAACCATGACAGAAAATGGCATGCATATCAGCAGCGCGGAAATAAAATCTGATTCAGCGATTTATGCTGAATGGTCAGCCTTGCGTATTTACAACAACGAGATTTATTTCCATTTTGCATCCCATGGAATTTCAGATGTCAATCCGGGGGTTGCTGCGCAAAATGTTAGTCCCACCTGGACTTCACCGTATTCGAGCGTTGTCGTAAAATGGATGCTTACACCAACAGGTATTGCCGACATGGCTACCGGTGATGCCAATGAAATTAAAATCTGGCCCAACCCGTCACATCAACTATTCAATATCCAAACCCCTTGCGATGGC
>CAZFKA010000002.1:0-23784 GCA_964519155.1 uncultured Bifidobacterium sp.
GAGTTTACTCCCGTATAAATTTTGCTTTTTCCCTTCCTTTGCTTCGTAAAAAACAAGTAAGCTTTCGTTTGTACAAAAAAATCGAATATTGCTGAAGTGGTCAGGCAGCATATCTAAGGGCTGTGAACGCTCTATTACCATTTTGTCGTTATAAAAAATAACTTCAGCACGCCCATTCCTTTTTCGATAAACGAGAATCGATTTTTTATACTTGCCGATCACCGAAAAATCATCTGTACGGATATTAAATTCTGTTTTATCGGACAGTAGGATTTTTTGTGCCTGAACACGAACAAACACGACGCAGCATAAAAGGATCAGGAATAAATTCTTCATTTTTCTTTTCGGCAAAGTAACTTGCGCAAAAGTAACAAATAAATGCACGTTTTTGAACTGAATTAATCGGCACAAAACGCTTTTAAAATGGCGCAATATCTTATTGCCGGTGGATCCGGTCTTATTGGTTCGCGAATCAGTGATCTGTTGCTTGAGCAAGGGCATGAGATCGTTTGGTTAAGTACTCAAAAAAAACGTCAAATTCAGCGTAAAGGGATTCGCATGGTATACTGGCAACCTTCCGAAAATTTTATTGATCCGGCCTTTACAACACCCTCCTGCAATATCATAAATCTCGCCGGTGCCGGTGTCAGTGACAAGCGCTGGACCGTAAAGCGAAAAAAAGAGATTTTATCGAGTCGTGTGCAGGCACTCAATACCTTATATGAGGCGATAGAACGCGGACAGATCAACACACGTCGATTATTGTCGGCTTCTGCCATCGGGTTTTACGCCGATACAGCAACGGCACATACTGAAATGGATGTACCCGGTAATGGTTTTTTGTCGCAAACCTGTGTGGCTTGGGAAGCAGCGGCAGCGCGTTTCGATACCATGAATATCGCAGTGTGTATTCTTCGAATCGGCATCGTACTGAGTACGCAAGGGGGGGCTTTGCGCGAACTGATCAAGCCTTTGCGATTGGGATTGGCGGCTATACCCGGAAATGGGGAGCAAATGATGAGCTGGATCCATATTGATGATATCAGCCGGATGATGATTTTTTTGTCGGAAACAAGCAAGCCGGGTATTTACAATGGTACTGCAGATGAACCGGTAAATGCCAACCGCATTTTTGATGAGATCCAAAAATTTAAAAGAGGTTTCCGTATCCATATTCCGAATGGACTCATGCAAATTGTTTTAGGTGAAATGCAGGCAGAAATTATGAAAAGTGCTATCGTGAGCAACCAAAAAATTGTATCCAGTGGTTTTGCCTGTCGATTTAAAACCATCGACAAAGCGATTGCAGATCTGCTGTCGTCATAATGCCTATTCACCCGAGCGATTGTAAACACAATTCAGCGCTTTCCAGGGTATGGCGTAGAGAGGGTAAGATTTTTTCAATCCAGTTATTGATACCGATATCACTTGTTTCGCGCATGTTTTGTTCACAAAGCATAATAGCCATTTTTTGTGTAATAACTTGTTGGCGGCTGAATTCACGGTCGAACTGAATGCCATATAAGTCATTGAGTAAGGCTGTTTTTTCCTGAATCAAATGCACAGAAGGAAACTTAAACGACAAATTTCTCTGGCGCGCCAAATGCTGTAATTCTGCTACTGTTACAGATTGTTCATTTTCGAGCAGACAGCCCAATGCCACGATCTGTGCATTTGTGCTTTTCTCCTGGGCAAGCCGGGCGGTATGTATACTCACCATGCTGTTGATGATGGCTTCACATAAAAACTGCTGGTCGGCACTATTGTTTTCATCGTCGAGTACAAGGTGTTCCGTCTTTATTTTGCTGGTGTTGAAGGTATTGCTTAACGAAACAGCAGCATAATTGCCCGTACACGAAAAAAAACTGAGTGTGGAAATGAGTGATACAAAAATGATCAACATCAAGGGTATCGTTTGTATTTTTTTCATAGCCCGACTTGTTTTGCTGATACAAAATTACCCGGCAGCGCAACCCATGTTGTTACACGATTTTGTCATTTACTTGTAACATTGTTAGAATGCTTTTTTAGCCCATTGTAGGCTATATTTTTGTAGGAAACTTGAATAAAAAATAGTCAAATGCAAGGAAAGTTCAATATCATTTTCGATCGTTTTTCAAAAGTTGTGACACGTTTTGCCGGTTCGCCGTTTGCTTTTATTGCTGCTTTTTTGGTCATTATTATCTGGGGGCTTAGCGGGCCGCTATTTGGGTTTTCTGACACCTGGCAACTGGTGATCAATACAGGCACTACCATCATTACTTTTTTGATGGTATTTGTGATACAGCAATCGCAAAACAAAGACACAACGGCCATACATCTCAAATTAAACGAATTGCTGGCAGCCACTAAAACCGCGAGTAATCGCTTGATCGATATCGAAGATTTAACCGACGCGGAGATTCAGAATATTAAAAAATTTTACATCAGTTTGGCTGAGTTGGCGGAAAAAGATGCTGAACTGTTTACCACCCATTCGCTCGACGAGGCAAAGGCCAATCATCAACAAAAGCTAAAAAATAAAAAAACTCAATCTACCGATTCCTGATCGTTTTGGTTAAAGAGTTTAATTTTATTGTACAATGTTTTGCGATCGATGTTCAGCATGGCAGCCGCCTTTGTTTTATTGTACTTCACTTCCTTCAATACTTTCATTATAGCCTCGTATTCAGCTTTAGCTGCGGCATCTTTCAAGCCGGTGTCTTTTTGCTGTTTCGGATAAGCATCCGGTTCGTGTATAAATCGCGCAATTTCCCAGGGGAGGGTTGCGATGTCAATCTTATCGCCGGTACTCAGCAAGGCTGCCCGTCGAACAACATTGCGCAGTTCCCGTAGATTTCCCGGCCAGGGGTATTGTTGAAAAAGTTGCATTACATCTGCATCGAAACCAAGAATATGTTTATTCAGTTCGCGATTGGTGAGCGTCAGAAAATGTTCAGCAAACAAGGGAATATCTTTTTGCCGGTGCCGAAGGGCGGGCAGGTTAATCGAAAATTCGTTGAAGCGGTGATACAAATCTTCCCTGAATTTACCGCTTTGATAGGCATCTTGTAAATTTTCGTTTGAAGCCACGATGATGCGTACATCTACCGGGAATTCCGTATTTCCGCCCACCCGTTTGAATTTTCTTTCCTGTATCACCCGCAAAAGCGAGGCTTGTATTTCAGCAGGAAGATTGGCAATTTCATCAAGAAAAAGTGTACCCCCGTTGGCGAGTTCAAAATGCCCTTCTTTATCATGCAAAGCACCGGTGAAGGAACCTTTCATATGTCCAAACAATTCGCTCCCCGATAACTCCTTAGAAAGTGTACCACAATCGATCGCCACAAAAGGTTTGTTTTTGCGACTACTGCGATCGTGAATCGTTCTCGCGATCACTTCTTTGCCTGTCCCGCTTTCGCCGTATAAAATAATACTGTAATTGGTGGGAGCAACAATGTTGATCTGCCGGTACAATTCGCGGGCAACCGGATCTTTCCCCTCCAAAAAAAGCATAGATGGTGCTGCAGCGTTTGTGGCAGCAGCCGGGGCAATGTTCTTCGTTTCTGCTGCTGAATTTAATGCCTTGTTCAGCACATTCAATATTTCCTCAGGTATCAGCGGTTTAGTGATATAGTCGTAAGCACCCATTTTTATCACTTCTACAGCAATCTTCAAATGTGAATAGGCCGTGATCACTAAAAAGATGATGGAAGGTTTGATCTGTATGATTTCTGCCAGAACGTCTTTACCGTTTTTATCTCCTAATTGATAGTCGCAGAGCACGACATCAAACGCAGACTCTTTAAATTTGCTGATTCCGCGAGAAGCAGTTTGCGCTGTATCTACTTCATATCCATGTTTGGTTAAAAAACGACTGATGAGGGCGCACATATCCGGGTCGTCGTCGATCACTAAAATTCGTTTTTTCATGCAGGTGATTTATCGTCGCTTATTATACTTTCGACTTTACTTCCTGTGTTAGCGTGACCCGGTCGACAGGGATCTCCTCTACCTTTATCCATACGGAATAATCGTTCGGATAGATTTTGCCTCCATAATCACTGGCATACACTTTCGTAAATTCAGCACCCAAAAATAAGATAACTGAACTATAATACGACCACACCAGAATAATAATTATGGAACCGGCGGCACCATACAATCCGGCAAAATCACTTTGACCGATATAATAAGCGATTCCATACTTTCCAAGCATAAACAATACGGATGTAAACAATGCACCGTAAATCACATCTTTCCACTTGATACGCGCATCGGGGAGCACTTTAAAAATCACTGCAAAGATCATAGTGGTAATCGATAAGGATAATAACAAGTCGAAAATAGACACGATCAGCTCGGTTGTAAATGATATGTGCTCGAGCAACCATTTGCGCAGGCCGGCTACAAAGGCATTGATCAAGAGTGAAACAATGAGTAAAAATCCCATACTGATTACCACTGAAAATGACAACAGCCGATTCAATATAACCTTCCACCACACGCCCTTCGATTTTATTTTTAGACCCCAGATCTTGTTGAGCGAATCTTGTATCTCGCCAAAAATCGCTGTTGATCCGGTTAGTAAAACTACTATACTGACGAGGGTGGCCATAGGGGTATCACCCGATAAATGAATATTGCGTATATTTTGTTGAATTTGTATAGCCGCTTCATTGCCCACAAGTCCCTTCAATTGCTGATAAATTTCCCCTTGCATTGCTTCGCGGCCAAACAAAAAGCCGCTGACACTCACAATGATGACGATCAGTGGCGCCAACGAAAATACCGTATAGTAGGCGAGAGATGCACTATATTTTGTTACATTATCCTGTGAGAATTCTTTCCCCAATTTCACAATAAAGCTCATTACCTTTTTGATGCCTTTTTTCATAAAATACAAATTTTTTTTTTGAGAGACCGTTACTGCGGTGGGCGAAATTTAAGGTTGACATTTACGCCTTCATTTTTATTTTTGCAGTAAGCGTGTCCATTGCTCAGTATGGCAATATATTTGCCACAATAGGCACAATAGGTAAAATGCATCCTTACGATCGAAAATATTTTTGTCAATGAAAGCCCTGATCATAGACGATGAGGTGGAAATTTGTTTTTTGCTGAGCAGTATCCTCAGGGCAAATAAATGGACAACACGTTTTGCCAATTCGTTGGAAGAGGGTATGGAATTGCTGATTGCCGAAAACCCGCAATGGATATTTCTCGACAATAACCTGCCTGATGGTAAAGGCGCCACTTTTATTCCTTTGATCAGACAATACGATCCCCATATCACTATCGTAATGATTACTGCGTTCGATACGCTCGACGACCGCGAAGATGCCATTCGCAAGGGTGCACATTATTATCTGCCCAAACCATTCAGTCGCGAAAATATTCTCTCTATCCTGGAGGGGCGGGCATAAAATATTGCCCATATTTTTCCCGCATTGTGGAAACTATTCTACAACAAAACACACAACTGTCAAAGGCCTTGCCACATGATTTTTGATCGTATCGCTGTGAAAATGCACGTTGCACAACGAGGAGCTTTTTTTGGCAATATTCTTTCAATAAACTTCCTAAACTTTTCAATCATGGGAAACTTATTATATCTTATTGCAGTGATTTTAATTATAGGCTGGGCTGTGGGTGTTTTTGCCTATAGCGCAACCGGTATCATTCACGTATTGCTGGTGATTGCCATTATCGCTATTTTACTGAACATCATCCGTTCAGCAAAAGCCTGAGTTCAGGCTATTATTTACTAAAAAAAACAGAATTATGGAAAGCTGGAAATTAAAACTGAAAGGAAACTTTGACGAACTCAAAGGAAAAATGAAAAAGGAATATGCCGATCTTACTGACGACGATTTGCTGTACGAAGAAGGTAAGCAAGACGAATGGATTGGTAAAGTGCAGCAAAAGATCGGTAAAACCAAAGAACAGGTGATCGACTGGATCGAGAAATTGTAATATTGCCTGTTTAGTCGGCCTAACGGTGCAAAGTATGCTGAATATCCAAACATTCTTTGCCCCGTTTGCTGCCATGCTGATCACCCGATTCAGATAGCGAATGGTTATTTTTTTTGAATTGCGTGTGCTTCCTTACATTTGGTAATTATTTAATTACCATTTTGTCATGCGCACCATGTTGGTTTTTTTTATGTGTATGCTGTCGCTGAACAGTGTTGCCAGGCAAAAGCAGAAAAAAGGAAAGAAGCCATATTCCGTATTTAGCTCTTGGGGATATAATCGTGCATTTTTTACCCGGTCTGCTATTCATTTTACTGGCGAGGAATACGATTTTACACTGAAACATACCCTCGCGAAAGATAGGCAGTCGCCACTTTCAGCAAAAAATTATCTTGACCTGACCAATATGACGATTCCGCAATACAATTTTTGTATCGGTATGACTTTGCCGCATCAATTGTCGGTGACTATCGGACAGGATCATATGAAGTATGTGGTGCAAAACTATTCCATTGCGACTTTAGACGGGTATACGCATACGCACGATGAATTTGAAGGTGATTACCATAACCAGCAGATTGTGGTCACACCCGAATTTTTACGTTTTGAGCATACTGACGGGTTAAATTATGTTCATGCTACACTTAACAAAGAAAAATTATTATTGGAAGGTAAAAAGCATCAATCTTCGTTAATAGCCATTGCGGGAATTCATGCAGGAGTGTTGATTCCGCGTTCGGATGTAACGCTGATGCACTATAACCGTAATGATAAATTTCATCTGGCAGGCTATGGTCTGGGGATCAATGGCGGTCTTCGCGGCAGTTTTTTAAAATACTGTTTTTTGCGCCTCGATTATAAAGCGGGTTTTATCCGTATGCCCGATATTCTCGTACGGGGTATCGAATATCCCGATCGGGCGAGTCAGCAGTTCGGCTTTCTCGAATTCTTTTATTCCTTTGGATTACAATATGCGTTTTAACTCAGCTTACGCGGTAGCGGCCTTCAAAAACCAATCGCATTAACTGGCGATCTTGTTCACTCTATTTGCATGACGACCACCTTCAAAAGCAGTGTTGAGAAAGGTTTCAACAAATAAGATTGCCTCCGCCAATGTAAGGTACCGGGCAGGCAGGCAAATAATATTGGCATCGTTGTGTTGACGAGCCAATGCGGCGATTTCATCTTTCCAGCACAAGGCGGCTCTAACACCTTGATGTTTATTTGCACTCATGCTGACGCCATTGGCGCTGCCACATATCAGGATGCCGAACGCAGCAACGCCCTTTTCTACATCAGAGGCTACCGGGTGAGCAAAGTCAGGATAATCTACACTGTCTGTGCTATGCGTGCCGTAGTCGGTCACCGCATATCCTTTTGCAATCAAATGTTGGTAAATCGCTTCACGATGCGCCACACCTGCATGATCGCATCCGATTGATAATTGTGTCATGATTCGTTTTATTTCAAAGTAACACGTTGGCTCCCGATTTTATACCCCTGGTGATAGACTTCAACCTGATAATTTCCGGCTTCAAAGCTGGTATTGGGTCGCCATTCGGTAGTTATGCCTTGCACTTTTTCTCCCTTGCGGTAAGAAATGATTTTCGTAGTGGTATAATCCATTTCAGATCCTTCGCTTAATTTAAAAACATTGCCATTTGAAGTCACTACTTTACCATTAGGTGTTTTGATGACGATATACAATATTTTTTCGCCACTTTCACTGATGCGGTTATCATCAAGATCGAAAGAAACCCGCATGAGGTCAGCCTTTTTGGCTTTTCCGGTATTGATCTCCTTTTCTTTGCCCATCAGATTTTTTTTAGTGTTGATTGCTTCCAAAGTAAACCCTGAAGCATGCAGTACCGATCCCAATTCTACTGTTTTTTCAAGCTCCGTCTTTTCAGTTTGCAGGCTTTCTTTTTGTGCCGTTACTTCAGCTTTTTCTACGGTCAGTTGTTTTTTATCTTCGGTGAGTTGAATATTCTCGTTTTTCAATGCGAGTATTTGTTGCTGGTAACCACTCATTTTGTTGTTCAACTCTTTGATCAAACGTCCGGCTTCTTTGAGTTCAGCTTCCGTAGCGTTTTTGTTTTTGACAATTGCATTGATTTTTGCCTTCAACTCTTCAACTTCACTGCTTTTCGTATTCAGCAAACTATCCATTTGTACGCTTTCGCTTTTCATTTCATCCAAACGGGCCAAAGCCGCCTGATAATCGGTTTCAATCGTTGCTTTGTCGGTGCTGATGGTTTCAACCTGCTCAGTGAGCTTTTCATTTTTGTCTTCTTCTTTGTTTTTATTGACAAAAAGATAAATACCCGCGGCCACCAGCAAAGCAATTATTCCCAAATAGATCCAGTGGAGGCTGATACCCTTACGTTGTTCCTGAGGTGACGTTTCCATGATATACAGTTTATGATGGCTACAAAGGTAAGGCTTGCAATACGAAATGCCGATTACCCGGTGTAAAATTTTGTTATTATATTAGCCTCATAAATACCTACACATGATAAAGCCTGAAAACCTGCTGCTCATTGATATTGAGACAGTACCCCAATGTAAATCCTATACTGAACTTTCTCCCGGGTTGCAACGACTCTGGGATAAAAAGTCACTCATTCTTGAAAAGGAAAATGTCGATCCCGAGTACACTTTTGCTGAACGCGCAGGCATCTTTGCTGAATTCGGCAAGATCGTATGTATCGGTCTTGGCTATTTCGTGTTGAATGATCAGCAAACCGACAAGCTCAATCGCTATTCCCTGAAAGTAAAGTCGCTGTTTAGCCACAATGAGAAAGAAATACTGCAACAATTTGCGTCGGTATGCAATAAATTTTTCAGAAATGAACAAAAGCATTTTTGCGGACATAATATCCGTGAGTTTGATATCCCGTATATTTGCCGAAGGAGTTTTATTAACCAAATCGCATTGCCGCATGTGCTCAGTGATCTGCAAAATAAAAAACCCTGGGAAAATCCCATGCTGGACACCCTGCAGTTTTGGAAATTCGGAGAGTATAAAAACTTTACGTCTATCGAATTGCTCGCCAGCGTATTGGGTATCGACAGTCCGAAAGACGATATCGATGGCAGTGATGTGGCCAATGTGTACTGGGAAGAAAATGATTTGCAGCGCATTGTTACCTACTGCAACAAAGACGTGGTGACCGTCGCCCAGGTATTGATGCGTTTGCAGAGTTTGCCCCTGCTGAACGAAAATGAAATTTTGTATATCGACTAACGGTTTGAAATGATGCCCGTATCAACACGTGAACAACAATATGAAAGAAGTAAATGAGTTATTGAAACAAATTGCGGATGGTACTTGCAAGCCGGTTTGTTTTCTTGATGGTGAAGAACCCTATTATATCGATTTGTTGGTGGAAGCTTTCGAGAATAATATTTTACAGGAACAAGAAAAGGATTTCAACTTCAAGGTTTTTTTTGGTAAAGATGCACATTGGAATGACATCGTGAATGAATGCAGAAGTTTTCCGGTTTTTGCTTCCCGCCGGTTGGTTATTGTCAAAGAGGCTTCGCAATTGAAGGATCTCGACATGCTTGAAGGGTATATTAAAAATCCGGCGGAGACGAGTATACTGGTGATCGCTCATAAATATAAGAAAGCTGATGGCCGCAGTGGGTTGGCAAAATACATGAAGTCGAAGGAAGCAAAGCCTAAGGTTGACTACCTGACCTTCGATAAACTGAAAGAACATCAACTGGGCGAATGGATACTGCAGTATTGTCTCAAACACCAGATCAAGATCAATATGGTAAATGCCGATCTGCTGGCGACATACCTTGGCAACGATTTGCAGAAAATTGTAAATGAAATCAGTAAAGTGCGGATCAATATTGCCACCGGCGACGAAATTACTGAAGAGTTGATTGAACGTTATATCGGCATCAGTAAAGACTACAATGTGTTTCAGTTTCCGAAAGCCATTATCGAACGCAATGCCGATTTGGTATTTAAAATAGTGCATTATTATATTGCGAATCCCAAAGAAGGCCCCATGGTGGTACTCACGGCTATGTTGTATAATGAATTCAATAAGCTTTACCGTTACCATTATGCGAAGTCGCTATCTCCCGCAGATGCTGCAAAAGCGATAGGGATCGCTCCATTTTTTATCAAAGATTATCAACGTGCAGCACAAGTGTATACCCTGCCTAAAACCATCACGGCCATCGATATCATTCACCGCTACAACCTGCATGCGGTGGGCATCAATATTGCCGACAATAATATCAATATGCTGAAAGAACTTGCTTTTAAACTTTTATCCCTTTAAAAAAACAACCGATGCACAAATCTTCCCTCCTGATCGCTGTATTGCTTTGCTGTTGCCTGCACAAACTCACCGCAAAAAAAAGAAAGATGATATCCCGTGAAATCGTGACCTGTCAATCAGCTTGTTTTCGATTTGTACACAATAATATCCGTACGGTAGGAAATATTTACGAATTGGAGATAACAGTGAATGCCGACGGCGTAACGATCGATTCAGCGTGGTTTGGCGCTACCCCCGTTCCCTGTGATGTATATGAAACACGTACCCTTCAGCGATTAGCTGCGCCAGTATCTAGGGGGAAGTATCTCGTAAAAGCCAACCGCGATTTGTATCAACATTTTTTTCGCAATATCGATTCCACTTTTGCCTATGAACATTTTTCCGCACCCTTCCCGTTTAAGGGAGAGATGATTTTGTTGTATTCATACAAAGGAAAGCGTTATTATAAAACGATTTATTCGATTGTAGAGAAACCCCAAAAGCCTTTGCGCGACCATGAGCATTGATGCCTGCACATCCCTCTTGGTTATTTGCCAAACTGTTGCAGATGATGATCGAGATGTTTGTATTGGCTGAACCCCCATTCGTCTTTACTCATTTTACCAAAAAGGGGATGGTCGAAATCAGCTACACTATCTTGTTTACTGACAAAACGCTGAACGGCATCGAGTAATAATTGTTTCGACTCACTGAAATCGAATGCTGTTTCGTGGGTTAAAAAGCTAGGACTCGTGGGTAAACTCCTTTTGTAGGGTTTGGGACTGATCAGCGATTTTTTGATCATTCCGCCCATCAGCCGCATAAAAAACCCCGGACGAGGCATGAAGGTTTCGCCCATCACCAGCGTCAGTGGTTTCAGACAATGTGCCAGCATTTGTGCAACATTCATTTTTCCCCATAAAGGCTGGTCATTGGTATCAATCGATTGAATACGGGCAATGATCTCTTCTTTAACACCGGGTTGAAATAAATTTTTCATCTGTTTTGTTTATACTTTATTTAGGATAGATTTGGCGGCAAATGTACACAATAGTGTAATTTTGCCTGAGAAATTTATACTCATGGAAACCCTGACAGAAAACAGCATTTATATCAGCGACAAAGCAAAGGCAAAAGTGGAGCAACTGATGCACGACGCATCACTCGATCATTCTTGGTTTTTGCGGGTCAGTGTGGTCGGTGGCGGTTGCAGCGGGTTAAGTTATAAACTTGACTTCGACAATGAAATTAAACCGATGGATCAAAGTTTTGAAGACAAGGGAATCAAAATTGTAACCGATCTGAAAAGTTTTCTTTATCTCGTCAATACTGAGCTGGATTTCAGCGATGGGTTAAACGGAAAGGGGTTCAACTTTGTCAATCCAAATGCCAGCCGTAGTTGCGGATGTGGTGATAGTTTTGCCGTATAGATTTTTACTGCATCTTTTTACACCGCTGCCTACTCTACCGAAATTTTGTGTTCGCCTACTATTTTTCCATCTGCTGCGGTGATTCTAAACACATAATTGCCGGAAGCGAGTTTCTGCGTTTCGAACGAAAACTCATTCACTCCCTTTTTTACATAAGTATCGAGCATCAGGGAGATCCGTTTGCCGGTCAGATCAAAAATTTCAAATTGCAGATGTTGGGCTTTCTCATTGGTAAAACGGGTGCTGAATTTTTGCTGACGTACCGGATTCGGGTAAACCATACTCTCGTTAGTCCCTGAAAGTTCATTCACCTGCAAAGGATATTCGTCGTTGTCGACGATGGCGATCCAGGTAGCATTGGCATTACCCTTGCCAAATGAACCTGCCAGATAGGCTCTGGTGGTTTGATCGTACTTGCGTTGTACATTGGTATAGTCGCCCCAGCGGTCAACACTGTCCGGTATCATATTGATCAGCGATACCCCGTCTTTTACAGGCACTATATCAGAATAGTTGTCATTGGCATCTTTAAAAAGTATACTGGTGCCGGCAAAACTGTCGGTTACACAATGCGAAAAAGTATACAATATCTTGTGATCACTGATATTGCCGACCAATGTCATGGACGGATAACCAAATTCAAGACTATCGGTTGAAAAGATATCCGCGGTGATTGTCGGGCTGGGGGTACTGATGTCTTTGATGGTACCGAGATAAACACCGGCATTCATATAGAGTGGATTTACCGTGTTGGAACCAAAATGTATCCGGTCGTTCTCATAAATGGCTGCCAATACCCGAGCATCATTGGTCATGAGATAATTATTTGTAGGTCCGATCTTTTTTTGTCGCGCATTTGGAGGAAACCCATAGCTAACGGGCGTGGTCAGGTGCCGTATCGTGAGGTCGGCATTTCCGGATATAAAATTATCGTCTATCTCGGTTACAAACACACTGTCATTTGTATTGGCGACATTGCGCAAGGTGAGAAAATACATTTTATTACCAAAGGGTTGAACCTGATATTTGGCAGGACAAATATTGCGTAGTGGTGCTCCGTTGTAATTAATGCTGTCCCAAAGCGTATACTGCAGCGGGTTGCCGGCATAACCATCGGCCTTATTGATTTGCCAGATAACAGATTGCTTAAATCCAATAGTCCAACTGACATTGTCTTTTACCTGGTTAAAGGTCATGATCAGGTCTTTATCAGAAAGGGCAATGATGGGGTAATCGCTCCAGGTAGAATCATTAAAGGAATTACCATTCAAGGTATAAACATTCCAGTTGGCAGCCGGATCATTTGTTTGCGAAAACGCGACCAGAATTTTCGATTCATAGCTTAGGCTACCCGAGAAACATACCAATACAAAGCGATCGGTTTCAGGATCGTACAACAGACGGGGATCAGATATCCAGGCAAAATTGCCGATGGCCGCAAAAATACTGGTGAGGGTCTTTGTTGTGATCAACATTCCGGTATCATTGTATATTCTGACATTTGAATTTACGGCACTGATCACTTTTCCGCCATTTGACACGGCAATATCATTGTCATTTGGGGTGCCATTTGATACATTAGCCTGCCAACCTTTAACAATCGTGGGGTTCATGGCCAGTCCTCTTGATTTTTTATTCATCGGTTTTTGCTGACCTTCCTTTTCTTTGGCTGCCCTCAGGATGTCGATCTCATTTTTTTTATTCGCATAGGCTGCGGTAGGCACGGGATGCTGATCGAGATAAATTAAATTCGGCGTATAGTCAACGATCCCATTGTCAGTAAAGTTAATGGTTTGCGGATTGTTTGACACCCCGGTCGTCTTTCGCGCCTGGGCAATGGTTCTCTCGGTTGAAACGAACAAGATGATGCTTAAAAAAAGGAGACTGCTTTTCATTTTCGTCTGTTTTAAAGTCACTAAGGTACAACGTTTCGTGAGAAAATGAACCCCACTAATTTCAATCATTTGGCTATACCGTTTTTATGTTGTTGTAAAAAGAGCCGCATAGCCGATTCACCGCTCCGCATCAGGCTGTCTTTTTCACTAAGTGTCAGTTTGCGCAAGCGAGGGCCGATATTTTGGGATGAAACCGAAACTGTCCGTTCCCAGTCCGCATCGGTCAGTGTATTTCGGTTTGGTGTTTCCAGCAATAACGTATACATCGCCCCAAGATAATCGCCAAAATCATGCACGGGATAATCGATTAATTTTCGACTGTTTTGATCGGCTGCAATTTGTTGCTCACTATCGATCCGCACGCCAATCGTGTATAAATCAGGTCTCCGGCCCTTGGCGTCAACGGTATCAAAAATTTGTATGGGGAAATTCGCCAGTAAACCGCCATCGATCATCAGATCTAATCCGGGAGCCGCTTTGTTATATACTTTGCCCTTTCGATCGATCCACACACCTTCAAAATATAAGGGAATAGACATGGAGATCCTGATGGCATCCTTTACACGCATCTCAGGATAATTGTGATGTGAAAACACAATCAGTTGCTGCCGATTGACACAGGTTCCGGTAATATATAATTCCCGATAGCCTTGAGCAACTAATTGCGCAAACGTGATGTTTGCATCCCCGGTTTTGGCCTCTATTATTTTGCCGATCCAGCGGCTGAAGGACTGACCCCGGTACCAGCCATAATTCTTATTTACACGATGGAGTCCGCCGGCAAAAATATTTTTTCCGTCGTTGAATTTTTTGAAGTTCGTATGAAAAATGATACTGTCAATTTCAGCAGCAGTATAACCCAACGAAAGCGAAAGGGCTGTGATTGCACCTGCTGAAGTACCACCGGTTTTACGGATATCGCCGATCAGTTCTTCTTGTTCTAAAACCTTAATGACGCCTGCATACGCAATGCCCCTGATACCGGCGCCTTCAAAAACGATTTGCCGGTATTGAGCAGTAAGGTTTTGCACGATGCTGAACAATATTGTGGTGAGTAGCAGTCGCATGACATTAGTCGGAAAGATAGGACTTTTTTAGTCAACCGAGCATCCGGAACGCAGCCGGCAGCTTTTTTACTTGTCACAATCGCGTTTCGGTATTCCACATTCATTCTTATCTTTGTCGAATGCAGGAATTAGCCGACAAAATTGATTTACTCAAGAAAGAGATCGAAACAACTCAGTTTCAAAATGAAAACGAAATTGAAGAATACCGCATCCGTTTTTTAGGTTCAAAAGGGCTGGTGAAACAGCTAATGAGCGAAATGAAAAATGTGTCGTCAGACCTAAAAAAGGAATTCGGAGCCAGACTGAATGAGTTTAAACAATTTGCAGAATTAAAATACGAGGAGTACCGTGAGGGTAAACAACCGGGTGGCAAAAGTAACGCCGCAAAGCATGCATTACAGGATTTGTCTTTGCCGGGATATCCGTCTGAAACGGGTTCGCGTCATCCTATTCAACTCACGATGAACAAAATGATTTCGATTTTTGAAAAGATCGGATTTAGTGTTGCAGAAGGTCCTGAAATTGAGGATGACTGGCACAATTTCACTGCGTTGAATTTACCTGAAGATCATCCGGCCAGAGATATGCAGGATACGTTTTATATCAGTAAAAATCCCGACTGGCTGTTGCGTACGCATACCAGCAGTGTGCAGGTGAGGGTGATGAAGGAAGGTAAATTGCCGATCCGCCAGATTTTCCCCGGAAGGGTGTATCGCAATGAAACCATTTCTGCCAGGGCTCATTGTGTCTTTCATCAAATCGAAGGCTTGTATATCGATGAGCAGGTATCGTTTGCCGATCTCAAGCAGACTTTGTATTATTTTGTCAAAGAGATGTTCGGCGGTGATGTGAAAGTGCGTTTTAGACCGTCGTATTTCCCGTTTACCGAACCTAGTGCTGAAATGGATGTCAGTTGTTTTATTTGCGACAGCAAAGGCTGTAATGTGTGCAAACATACGGGATGGGTAGAAATCTTGGGATGCGGCATGGTACATCCTCATGTGTTAAGCAATTGTGGTATCGATGCAGAGAAATATACCGGATTTGCCTGGGGTATGGGTGTTGAACGAACAACCATGATGCAATACGGTATAAGGGATATCCGACTATTATCGGAAAATGATACCCGATTTCTTTCCCAGTTTAAAGCAGTGATATAAACATTTTTTTATCCATGCACCGATTTGAAACTTTCAAAATGAATACAGGAATTCAATCATGATTTTAGTTACCGGTGCTTCGGGGTTGCTGGGTTTACACCTCATCAAAAAGCTAAGTCAGCAACAGCTTGCCGTGCGGGCCGGGTACCGGAATCAGCAACCTCAATTCATATCCGGAACAGTTGCAACAAACATTGAATGGCAGTATTGCGATATACTGGATTTTGAATCGCTTGAAAAGTGTTTTGAAGACGTCACCCATGTTTATCATTGTGCTGCCACGGTCAGCTACGACAGCCGTTTCTTCGATTCCATGATGGACGTGAATATTGAAGGTACAGCCAATGTAGTGAATTTTTGTCTGGAGAAAAAAATTGAGAAATTGATTTTTGTAAGTTCTATTGCCGCCATCGGAAAGGAAGACCCGCCTACCTTAATTACTGAAAAGACAATGTGGAATTCGACCGACCACACATTCACCCACTATGGTCTGAGCAAGCAAAAGGCTGAAATGGAGGTTTGGCGTGGTATTGCGGAGGGACTGAATGCTGCAATTATCAACCCTTCCGTGATTTTGGGAGAGGGCGATATGGGCAAATCGAGTACCAACTTATTTAAGATCGTGTATGATGAATTCCCCTTCTTTACTTCCGGTGCCACGGGGTGGGTGGATGTACGGGATGTAGTGAACGCTATGGTCATGCTCATGCAAAGTGAACTGACGAATGAACGCTTTATTATCAGCGCCGGCAATTTTTCGTATAAACATATTTTCGAAAAAATGGCGAAGGCCATGGGCAAAAAGCCCCCTTCACGATATGCCCCGCCATGGCTCACGGCTTTGGTTTGGCGTGTCAGTTATCTTCGGGCACTGATCAGTGGTAAACAAGCAACCATTACCCGCGAAACCGCCCGTAGCGCTCACGAGACCAACCAATACGACAACAGTAAATTTTGTCGCTTTTTCCCTGAATTTACTTACAACGAGCTTGACGAAACAATTGACAGAGTGTCAAATGCGCTTTTCGCAGGCACTCCGTAAAAGCTGTATTATTGCTTAAAGGTTCTGAGCTCAGAAATATTTCCTTTGAAAGTCGTTTTGGTGCCATCTTCCTGCGTGCAAACCATCGAAATCAATTCATCAGCCTCATTGATTTTTACAACATATTTGTAAGTCAATTTCGATCGGCCTGATAATGCAGTAAATCGAATGACAGTTTCGTCATTTTCCTTAAACCGTTCGATGTCGCTGAGTTGATAGACCTGTGAAACATTCAGCACGCCACTTGAATAGATGTTGTGAACCAGTATCTGGTCTTTAAACGAAATATTGTACAGTTGATCGCACGAAGCACTTTTCGCTTCATTGTTTTCGACATATAAAGTAGAGGTCGCCTGAATAGTGATACCACCGGTAGTGAGATATTGCGCCTGGAGGATCATAGTTGCCATGCAAAACAGCAAAGTAAGGAAATAGGTTTTCTTGTTCATGGGATGATTTTTTAGTTGATAATACAAATTTGCAACAATTGCTGAACAAAGTCAATACCCTGTAGGGGGTATACAAAAAGAAAAATTTAAACAAATGATTAAAAAATTTGTTTAAATGAAAAAGATCCGTATACCTTTGCATATTAAAATTTACCAGTGCCCAAAAAAGCAACAAAGGACTCCTCTACCGAAGAACGGATCAAACAGGCCGCCAAAAAGCTTTTTACCCAAAAGGGATTTGCAGAAACCAAAACCCGGGAGATCGCTGAAGAATCAGGCATAAACCTGGCTTTGCTCAACTATTATTTTAGAAGCAAACAGCGATTGTATGATATCATTATGGAGGAAAATATGTCCTCTTTCAAGAAAGGTTTATCTGACTTGTTTGCCGATACGCAACTTGATGTGTACAGTAAAATAGAAAAACTGGCGCACTACTATATTGATGAATTTATCGAAAACCGTGACCTGCCAATGTTTATCGCAAGCACCATTTACAATGCAGGTAGACTTCCCGGCAACGAACACGATGATGATATTTCTGCGTCACGAAAGATTTTTGTCAATCAAATCAAGGAACTGGTGGCAAAGAAAAAAATCAAACCCATACATCCGGCCCATATCCTTTCCAATATGATGGGATTGATCATATTTCCTTTTGTGATCGGTCCTTTACTGAAACGACGGGCTAAAATAAGTGACAAAGAATTTATAGAACTGATGAAAGAAAGAAAAAAACTGATTCCGCAATGGATCAAGGCCATGTTGGAAAACTAAAACAAATATCATTCAACGTTATCTCTATGCACATACAAAAACTGCTCAAACTCTTCGTTATACCCATCGTTCTGCTTCTGTTCAGCCCATGGAACGCCTATACGCAAAACACGTTTACCCTGGAGGAATGTTACCGTTTAGCCACCGAAAATTTTCCCCTGATCAAACAAAAGGAGTTGATTAACCGATCGTCAGCATATACCCTTGCCAATATCGCCAAAGGCGTACTGCCGCAGGTAGTGTTGAACGGGCAGTTCACTTACCAGTCGGAAGTTACCAGTATTTCGGTCAATATTCCCGGTGTAAAATTCGATGCCCCTTCAAAAGACCAGTATAAAGTGTATGCCGACATCAGTCAACCCATCACGGAATTATTCACGGTAAAAAATCAAAAAGAGCTGGCTGCGAAAAATGCTGAAATCTCAGCACAAAATGTGGAGGTTGAATTGTATAAACTACGCGACCGAATCAACCAGTTATATTTTGGAGTACTTTTTATCAACGAGCAACTTGCGCTGAACGAATTGGTGAGCAACGACCTCGAAACCGGAAGGAAACGTGTAGATGTGGCGATTAAAAATGGAGTTGACTACCGAAGCAGTCTTGATAAAATAAAGGCCGAATTGCTCAAAAACGATCAGCGGGCTATTGAATTACGTTCGCAACGTCAGGCTTATATCGATATGTTGGCTTATTTTATTAACCGCCCCTTGGGAGCCCAGACAAAATTTATTACACCGGCAAATCAACCCTTAGCCACCGAAAACCGGCGTCCCGAATTGAGCGTATTTGACAACAGGCATTCGGGATACTTATTGCAGCGCAAAATCATCAATAATCGCAATATTCCTAAACTGAGTGTTTTTCTGCAAGCCGGAGCCGGTAAACCATCACCTTTGAATATGATCTCGAATTCTTTCGGACCCTATGCACTGGGGGGTATTCGCGCAAGCTGGTCGATCATGAATCTCTATACGCAGAAAAATGAAAAGGCTTTGATTGCGATCGATCAACAAAGCAACGATATTCAAAAGGAAATTTTTCTGTTCAACACGCATCTCAGCGCCCAACAACAAAACAATGAGATCACCAAACTCAATGAACTCATCAGAACAGACGATGAGCTTGTCGCCCTCCGCAACTCTGTGAAGAATACTTCGAATATTCAACTCGAAAACGGCATCATTACCACCAACGACTATATCAGAGAAGTGAATGCGGAAGATCAGGCACGTCAAACAAAATTATTACATGCCATTCAACTGTTGATGGCCCAATACAATTTACAAAATACTTTAGGCAACCCATAAAAACGCAAACAACATGACAAAACATATTTTAGTACTGATCAGCGCAGCGTTTGTTCTGGCATATTCCTGCCGCAATAAATTTACATCCGATGCATCAGGCAGCTTCGAAACCGAGGAAGTCATTGTGTCAGCCGAACAAACCGGTCGCATTCTTTCCTTAACGATCAATGAAGGCGACCTTGTAGAGAAAAATGCCACGATCGGACAAATCGATGTGACCAATGACCGGTTGAAAGCCGAACAAGTAGAAGCCAGCATCAAGGCTTTGCAGGAAAAAACAAGTAATCCGCAAGAGCAGATCGACCTGATCAAGCGACAATTGAATGTGCAACAGGCGCAGATGAATCAACTGCAAAAAGAAAAGACACGTATCAGCAATTTACTTCGCGCTGATGCGGCCACGCAAAAGCAACTCGATGATATCAATGCATCGATCGACCAACTCGCCCGTCAAACGGAAGTAACCCGTCAGCAACTCAATGTGAATGTAACCAATATCAATACGCAAAACAGAAGTATACTCAGCGAACGAGCTCCCCTCGAAAAAAATATTGCCCAGATCAAAAACCAGATCAGTAAGGGGGAGATCATCAGTCCCATCAAAGGCACAGTACTGACCAAATACGCCTATGAAGGTGAAATGACCGCTGCGGGTAAAGCTCTGTTTAAAATTGCCAATCTCGATAATATGGTCTTAAAAGCCTATGTGAGTGGTATGCAATTGCCACAGATCAAAATTGGACAAACGGTGAAAGTGTTGATCGATAATGGGAAGGATGGTTTTAAAGAATATAGGGGTACCATCACCTGGATCGCCTCTAAATCGGAGTTTACCCCCAAAACCATTCAAACAAAAGACGAACGCACCAATCTGGTTTATGCTATTAAAGTAAAGGTAAAAAATGATGGATATCTGAAAATCGGGATGTATGGCGAAGTAAAGTTTTAAATCAAATGAATAGGGATGTAGTCTGCTATCAACGCCTGGCTGCACCGCTCAATCCACATCGCTCAATTTTTTTAAATGTCTATGCTCAAGCCATAAATGATTCAGGTAAACAACATCATAAAAACATATGCCAAGGGCACGGTAAAGGCCGTGAATGATATATCGTTTGATGTGCAGAAAGGAGAATTGTTTGGTCTCATCGGACCGGATGGCGCGGGCAAATCGTCTATCTTCAGAATACTCACCACCCTGTTGCTTGCTGATAGTGGTACAGCAACCGTAAACGGGTTTGATGTAGTGAAAGATTTTCAAGCCATCAGAAATTGTATAGGGTATATGCCCGGTCGCTTTTCATTGTATCAGGATCTCACCATCGAAGAAAATCTCGAATTTTTTGCAACCGTGTTCGATACCAGTATTAGCGAAAATTACGACCTTATCAAAGACATATACGTTCAAATCGAACCCTTCAAAAACCGCCGGGCCGGAAAACTGAGTGGGGGCATGAAGCAGAAGCTTGCCTTGTGTTGTGCGTTGATTCATAAACCGGAAGTGCTGTTTCTCGACGAACCAACGACCGGAGTCGATGTCGTATCGCGGAGAGAATTCTGGGATATGCTGGGCAAACTGAAGCAGCAGGGACTGACCATTGTAGTGAGTACACCCTATATGGACGAAGCAAGTCTTTGCGATCGTATTGCATTGATGCAGGGAGGAAAAGTACTTCAGATCGATACACCGGCCGACATTATCAATAATTATCAGCAAACATTATATGCCCTCAGCAGCAGCAAAATGTATCGCTTACTCCGTGCGATGCGTGCGTTTGCGGCTACCGAAAGTTGCTTCGCATTTGGCGATTGTCTTCACCTGACCTTATTGCCCGGTCACCGAATAGAGGAGGTGAACAACTATCTGCAACAGCAACATTTCACCGATGTAGAAATTGCAGTGATCACACCCGAGATCGAAGATTGTTTTATTAAACTTCTAAAAGAAAATTGAGCATGGAACCAGTGATCATTACAGAAAACCTCACCAAACGATTCGGCAGTTTTGTCGCTTGTAAAGATTTAAATTTTTCTGTCGAAAAGGGCGAGATTTTTGGCTTTCTGGGTGCCAATGGCGCAGGAAAAACTACGGCAATGCGTATGCTCTGTGGCTTGTCGATACCCACTTCGGGCAAGGCAGTGATCGCCGGCTTCGATGTATATAAGGAAACAGAACAGATCAAAAAAAATATTGGATACATGAGTCAAAAATTTTCGCTGTATGAAGATCTGACCGTGACAGAAAATATACGATTCTACGCAGGTATTTATGGATTGAGCATTCCCCAGATCAAAGACAAAACCGATGAGTTGTTGGATAAATTAGGCATGCAGGCAGAAGCCAAAAAGCTGGTTGGGCAACTGCCATTGGGTTGGAAACAAAAGTTGGCTTTTTCGGTTTCGCTGGCCCATAGCCCGAAAATTGTTTTCCTCGACGAACCAACAGGAGGTGTTGACCCGGTTACCCGACGGCAATTTTGGGATCTCATTTATTATGCTGCTGATCAAGGGGTCACGGTATTTGTCACCACTCACTATATGGACGAAGCCGAATATTGCAATCGGGTTTCAATAATGGTAGATGGAGTCATTGAGGCCCTCGACAGTCCCAAAAATTTAAAACGACAATATAACGCTCATTCGATGGAAGATGTTTTTTACCAGTTGGCGAGGAAAGCGGTGCGAGGCGATTAAAGCTACAGGTTGAACAGCATAGCTGCGAGGTACACGATGTAAGCATAAAAAAAACAAACATGACAAACAAGAGAGAATTGTTTATTTGGAAAAGGGGGGTTGAATCAGCTCATGCATTAGCTGAAATTTCCGCTTCTATTCCCGCAAGCGAAAAGTATGGCATGGTTTCGCACGCCGGACAAATGTCGATTTCTGAAAACAAAATAGAAAAGCAATTTTTTGGCCAAAGGAAGAATTAAAGAAGATTTATGCAAGCTAAAAAAAATCAGATCAAAACAATTAACCGTAGCCGCTTTAAGCTGGCAGCTAATCGCAGGCCCTTCTGGCTTGCCACATGCCACTAACCTTCTGTCCATGAAACAACTTATCGTATTTATCAAAAAAGAATTCAAGCATGTGTTCCGCGACCGGAAAACCCTGCTCATGCTGTTTGGGATGCCCACAGCGCAAATTATCTTGTTTGGGTTCGCCCTCACCAACGAAATCAAGGATTCAAAAGTAGGTGTACTCGATTTTTCGAAAGATCATGTAACGAACCAGATCATTGAGAAAATTGACGAAAGCAAATATTTTAATGTTACGGAAGACCTCCCGAATATTGCAGCAGTCCATGGCGCATTTAAGCAAAACAAGATCAGAGCAGCCGTCGTTTTCCCGCCCAATTTTGCTGACGAGCTCAAGCATACCAATAAGTCGCAGGTGCAGATCATTGCCGATGCCAGCGACCCCAATGCAGCCACCAGTATCAGCAATTACCTGAGCAATATTATCAACGACTATCAAATGCAGCAAGGGATTGTTAGTGCTGCGCCTATGCAAATCGCTGCTGAAGTGCACATGCTTTACAATCCTGAACTGAAAGGCGCGCCCAATTTCGTACCGGGGGTCATCGCGCTGGTTTTGATGTTGGTATGTACTATGATGAGTTCGGTATCTATTGTGAAAGAAAAGGAATTGGGAACCATGGAAATACTGTTGGTGTCGCCCTTCAAACCGCTTTATATCATCATTGCCAAATTGATGCCCTTCCTGATCATCTCCTTATTTAATCTGGGTATTATTTTAATGCTCAGTGTTACCTTGCTCGATCTGCAGATCAAAGGCAATATTTTTCTGTTGTTTTTTGCAAGTATGCTGTTTATAATTACATCCCTGGCCATCGGCTTATTGATTTCTGCTACAGCCCGTACACAGCAAAACGCTATGATGATTTCGCTGATGGGTATGATGCTGCCTACCATGCTACTCACAGGGTTTATGTTTCCGATCGAAAATATGCCTTTCATTATGCGTACTTTATCAAATATAGTGCCCTCCAGATGGTTTTTTATCATCATTAAAAATGTAATGCTCAAAGGATTGGGCATCACATCTATCTGGAAGGAATTGCTGATCTTATCGGCAATGTGTGTGGCTTTGCTGACCTTGAGTATCAAGAAATTTAAAATTCGCCTGCAAGAATGAGGACATTATTTTTTTTATTGGAAAAGGAATTCAAACAAATGTTCAGAAGCAAAGGATTGCTTCGTACCTTGTTTATTGCACCGGTTATACAATTGATATTGATGCCGCTGGCAGCAAATTATTCAGTGAAAAATATTTCATTGGCTATTGTCGATCACGATCATTCAAGCGTATCACAAAAACTGATCGAAAAAGTAACCGCCTCGGGTCACTTTCAATTGGTAGCCTATTGCCAAAATAATAATGAGGCACTTGCAT
>CAZFKA010000002.1:23794-56432 GCA_964519155.1 uncultured Bifidobacterium sp.
CGACAAGGCAGACCTGATTCTCGAAATTCCAAACAAATTTGAACAAAGTCTGCAAAGAGAAAATCTACAAAAACTAAATGTGCAGATCAACGCCATCGAAGGCGTAAAAGCCGGTCTGGGGGGTGGTTATCTCACTAGCATAATCGGCGATTTCAACGCTGAAGCCCGTACACGGTATATGCCTCCCGCACATTTCGATCAAGGTTCTTCTATCAGTATCCTTCCTGTAAACTGGTACAATGAATTTCTCAATTACTACTTATTTATTGTACCGGGTATTTTGGTGAATCTCATCACAGGCATCGGTATCATGCAGGCGGCTTTCAATCTCGTCAAAGAAAAAGAGATCGGTACCATTGAGCAAATCAATGTAACACCCGTAAAAAAGCAATATTTTATTCTCGGAAAACTTCTTCCGTTTTATGTGTTGAGTGTAATCATTTTCACGGTGGGGTTATTGGTCGGATTTTTATTTTACAATGTCTTTCCCGTCGGAAGTTTCGGCACCATGTATGTCAGTTTGTTTGCTTATTTGTTTGCATTGCTTGGTTTCGGTTTGCTCTTATCCACTTATTCCGAAACACAACAACAAACCATGTCGCTCGCCTTTTTCTTTCTCAATGTGCTCAATATGATGAGCGGCTTATTTACCAGTATCGACAGTATGCCTCAATGGGCTAAAATCGTCACCGGGTGTTTTCCGGTCAGTCATTTCATCCAAACCATGCGTATGATCATGCTCAAAGGCAGCACCTTATCTGATGTCAGTTTTCACATTTGGGCGATGGTTGGTATCGGTATGTTGTTCAATGGATGGGCGGTATTGAACTATCGTAAACGAAGCTAGCGATCGAAGGGTGAACAGCAGCATCCTACCGTGGAAAAGAGCAATTACCGATAAAACATAGATACATTTTTTTGTAGCCGGGCTGTACCACAGGGTGCAGCAACTTCGCGCTATTACTCCGGCACGGCCTCCGCTCTATCGCGGCTATTGTTCAGGGTCTTTTTTACTATTAAGCGACGGCTGAACGTTACTGATAACACAACCATTTGATTGAAAGGGCTTTTCGTACAAAGCGCCCATGCCGGGCATCCCGTATCCTTGCGGTTGTGTTTGCCATGCCATGATTCACGGATAAATAATAAATTCTTACTTGGCATTTGCTTGCAGATGACGAAAAAGTAAGCCCGGGGTATATTGTAATGCCGTATCATTTTATAACCCTGCCGCCATCATTTCGTCACTTGAAAAGCGGCTCACCCTAGGGCAGGTAGGGCGCCGTTCGCCAGCGTTCACCGATCAAGTAAATGATATACTCGTCGGTCAACAAAAGGCAATGTTAAGCAAATTGGGGAAGAATCAGTTCGTCGAAACTTTTTAAGCCCAGTTGACTATATCCCGATAAAAAGCCTTCTCCGTATTTGACGCCAATTTTTTTACCCATCAAATCGTTGCGATACTTAACCCTTTCGGTATATTCTTCATTCGAAATATAAGTGGCCGGGCCGTCGAGACTGTCTTCCATAAATTGCGAGCGAAAAGCCAGTATGCATTGCATTTTTTGTTCAATGGTCGATGAAATATCAATCACGAAATCGGGCTCGAGATATTGATCCTGAATATAATTGAATATTTTTTTGGGTCGCCAGGGCTCCTGCGGTATTCCGTCAATTTCAGTGACGATTTTTACGAGACCCGCATAAAAACAAGCATCGCGGGTTAGTAAGGCTGCGCGGCCATGGTCGGGATGACGATCGGTAGGCGCATTGGCCAATACAATATTCGGACGATACAATCTGATCATTTTGATCAACGCGAGTTGATGGGTTTCATCATTGCTAAAAAAACCATCCCTGAACATCAGATTTTCGCGAATATCAAGTTGCATGATTTGTGTTGCCTCCTGACTTTCTTTTTTTCTGATCGCTACGCTCCCCCGGCTACCCAGTTCCCCCTGGGTCAGATCGATGATACCGGTTTTATAACCTTTTTGTTTGTGTAGCAATAAGGTGCCGCTACACGAAAGTTCAGCATCATCGGGGTGTGCTGCGATGGCCAGTATATCAAGTTTCATTTTGTAAAAATACGGGTTGGAAATTGAAATATACCGACTATTCTTTGTGAAGAAATCGTTTATTTAAGGGGATAGGTTATCGGCAAAGGGGCTACATAAAACGATCGGATGTTAGTATTACCAACACCCGATCGTCAATCAATTTTCGGTAAGCGATTTATTCTTTTACCACTGAGGCACTCAAATATTCTTTATTGTTTGTGTTACGAACCGACACAATATAGATGCCTTTTGGATATGCATCAGAATTTTCGAGATGGATATAATTGTTTCCTTCTGTAAAACGATGTTGGCCTTTATAAAGTGTTTTGCCGGTAAAATCGTAAATAGCCACAACACCAGTCCAATTTCCTACTGATTGCACACTCACATGAAAGTGGTCAACAAAGGGATTGGGTAACAGCGTAAGTGTATTTTTAGTGATCTTGATATCGTTTTGCGCCAATCGCACCGGAGTATATTTCACCATATTGTTTTCGTCGGTGATTTTAACTCGATAGTAAACAAACGGATGTGTACCCATATCATCGAAATAGTTGTAGGTAGAGGCAATATGATTGGCCGCGATATCTGTTACATCCTGAAAGTCTATTGCGTTAAAACTCTTTTGAATGGTAAAACCGGAGAGATTTTCTTCTTTATCGGTTTTCCATTCAATTTTGCAGATGCCTTTGTTTACACTGACAGTGATATATTGCAATTCAATGGGGAGTGGTCCATTTACCGTCACCGTGCCTGACATATTAATTCCATGCACATCGCAGAGATAGGTGTAGGTGCCGGTTATGCCAAAAGTTTTGGTATACACCCACGGTGTACCTGCCGGAGCACCCGACAAAAAGCTTTCCGGATTAGTCGGGAAAGTAGCCTGCGTACCGTTTACATTGTGAAATCCCGCAACATTGGTCCATTGAAGGGCATCGCCTTGATTAATGACGATATTGGCCGGGGTGAAACTGAAATTATTCACCATAATCGGATAGGTCACCTGGGCTTGTGCATTAAAAAAGAAAACGGTAAAAAATAAATAGGGTAGAATGTGTTTCATAAGCATTTTTTTTTATTGAATGAATAAAATTGATCTTTAATCAATATCACCGTATGATACTGCACTATAAAGATACACTGTGGCTTAACAATTTTGCAACATTTATCCTGATTTTTTTTTTTGAAAGGGTTAAGGGATTGGGATTCAGCCTTGATGGACGTTGAAAGAGAGGGCGGCCTGGATAATGCCTAAGAGCAGCGGATTTTGGGTATAAAAAAAGATCGCCGGCGGAGCCGGCGATCTTTTTTATCAGACAAAAACAGCATTTATTCGCCGCCTTCCATCTTTTTCTTCAGGTCGGCTAATGCGCCAATATCTCCTAAAGTGGCTTTTTCTACTTTAGCCTGTATGTTTTTCACTGCCTTTTTAGTATTGTCGGCTTCAATGCCGGCTTCCTTACGGGCAGCTTCTTTTTCCTCTTCGAGTCCTTGTTCCCATACTTTAGAATGAGAAACAAGAATTCGCTTTTCATTGCGATCAAATTCAAGAATCATAAACTGATTGGTTTCATCCAATGCGATCATTTTTTCATCCGATTTTTTCAAATGACGGGTTGGTGCAAAAGCTTCCAAACCATATTGCAATTGAATGATACCGCCTTTTTCTTCCTTACGAACCATTACACCGTCGTGGATCGACCCGATCGGGAAAATTGATTCAAAGGTGTTCCATGGATCTTCTTCTATTTGCTTATGACCGAGTGAAAGTTTACGTGTTTCTTTATCAACACCTAAAACCACAACCTGCAATTCATCACCCACTTTGGTGAAGTCGCTGGGATGGTTAAAACGTTTTACCCAACTCAAATCAGAAATATGAATCATACCTCCAATGCCCGACTCCAATTCAACAAATACACCGTAAGGGGTGAGGTTTTTCACAATTCCTTTATGGTGACTGCCTACAGCAAATTTATTTTCAATTTCATCCCAAGGATCAGGAGTCATTTTTTTGATCGAGAAGCTCATTTTGCGTTCATCTTTGTCGATTGAAACAATCATCGCTTCATGTTCGTCGCCCATTTTGAAGAATTCTTTGGCATTGATCGGTTGGTTGCTCCAGGTAATTTCAGACACATGTACCAAACCTTCAATACCCGGTTCAACTTCCAGAAATGCACCATAATCTTCAATATTCACTACTTTACCTTTTACTTTGTTGCCTTCCGCAATATTGTCGGGCAAAGTATCCCAAGGATGAGGTGTCAGTTGTTTCAAACCAAGTGATATACGTTTTTTCTCATCATCGAAATCAAGCACCGCAACATTCAGTTTTTGACCATTTTGCAATACTTCGCTTGGATGATTGATACGTCCCCATGAAATATCGGTGATGTACAACAATCCGTCTAAACCGCCCAGATCGATAAAGGCGCCGAAATCGGTAACATTCTTGATCGTACCTTCCAAAATTTGTCCTTTTTCGAGTTTTGAAATGATCTCGGTACGTTGTGCTTCCAAATCACTTTCGATCAGTGCTTTGTGTGAAACCACGGCATTGCGAATGATCTCATTGATCTTCACTACTTTAAATTCCATGGTTTTGTTTACAAACTGGTCATAGTCCGTAACCGGTTTAACGTCGATCTGTGAACCTGGCAGGAAGGTTTCCATACCATACAAGTCAACGATGAGGCCGCCTTTGGTTTTAGAGGTAACATAGCCGGTAACAATTTCACCTGTTTTGTAGACTTCCACAATTTTTTCCCAAGCACGTTGTTGTCTGGCCAATTTACGGCTCAAATTCAAGTGTCCGTCACGGTCTTCTTTTTCTACAATCAGTACTTCAATTTCGTCACCCACTTTCACTTCAGCAAGATCTCTGAATTCATTCAGGGAAATCAACCCATCACTTTTATATCCAATATTCACCACCACATCTGTTTTGGTTAGCCCCACAATAGTACCGCTCACCATTTCGTTGTCGTTTACGGCTTTGAAGGTTTCTTCATACAGTTTGTCGTAGCTGTCTCGGTCCTTTTGATTGTACGTAGAAACATTACGTTTGTCTACACTCCAGTCGAAATCATCATGGGCAGTTGCACTGGCAAAATCAGCTTGAGGAGCGGTTTTTGTTTTTTTGGCTGCTTTAGGTTTTTCTTCAACAGCTTCTGTTGCTGTTGCTGTTTCCGGTGTTTCTGCTACAGGTGTTGTGTCCTGTACCGGAGTTGTTTCTTCATGTTGAATGCCATCGTCATTCGTTGTCATTTCTTCCATTTGTTTGTTTTTTTTGCTTCGTCCTTACTGCCCTTTTTATTCAGTAAAGTGTCAGCGGTTAATAATGAATGTTTATCAGATTTTGTAAAAAGGGCTGCAAAGGTATGTTTTTTTACTGAAGATATGTGGATAACTATATTTTTTCTCCCAAATACCAACAAATTAAATGACCCAGCATGCCTGTTGATGCAAGAAAAGGCACAAGCTACTCTTTAATCACTTTTTGAGTTCCAATCAGTCGATGATCGCTGTTGTAAAAAAATACCAGATAGGTTCCGGTACTAAGGCCTGTACAATCGATACTTTGCTCCTGTCGTTGGCCCTGGCTGCCACAATATGCTGCAGTTTGCAAAATGATTCGCCCGCTGAGATCCGTCAATAGGCATCGAATCGTGAGGTCGTCTGTCGAAATCAGGGTCAGCTTCATCATGTTTTTTACCGGATTTGGAGCCAACTGTATCTGTGGGAGATTGGTGTGATCGGTAACAAAATTCGGATTCGTGATCACCGTATCCACTTTTTTTGTCAGTCTGAATAATTCTTCACCCGTGCTTGTGTCATTATAGGCATTAAAATAAAGGTTATTATTAAATTCCGTAAAAAATTTCGGATAGCCTGCAGCCTGTCCGGGATTGATATTCCATACCTGATAAGGCGCATTATTACTGTCTTTTGCCCAAAGTTCGATTCCGGATGTGGCGGAATAGTTAGAAAAGAAGAACTTATTGTCCCAAACTTTAAAGTAACGGGGGGTACCGCTCACACCGGCCCCCGAGCAGTGAATGATATTGGTGGTTTGCGATTGTATATGGTACTCGCCAAGGTTCATATCATTATTGGGTTCGTTGGCGCAAAAATAAATGCAGCCATTATACCAGGTCGGAAAGGCCTGATCGCTGGTATAGATGCCCTGAGCCGGACCGGGGTTCACATCGGTCAAACGAGTAACCACTGTATCGTTATATTCGTACAATTCTTTTCCATAAAGCGGGTCGGTGGCTACAAAATAAAGTTTATTGTTCGCAGTCATTAATCCAGTTGGCGTTGAACCAATATTGCCCGGATAAATATCCATAACCAGATTCACCGTATTGTTAGCCGGATCATACCGATACAATTCGATACCGGTATGCCCCGGAATCGTATCGTTGCCATTACTTGCTGCAAAATATAATTTTCCGTTGTAGGGCGTTATAAACGCTACGGTGCTATTGTTTAACCCTGTATTGATATCGCTGAGACACTGCGTTGTATTGGTTGCCGGATCATGCATCCAGAGTTCGGTACCCAATAGTCCATTATTGGCCTGGAAATACAATTTACCCCCAAAAAAGATCATATATGCCGGTGCGGCACTTCCATTACCCGGATAAATATCCATTACAATAGAAGGAATATTGATTGCGTCATACGTATACAATTCCCGCCCGATGGAAGGCCCTAATACCGGCAGATATAACTTATTATTCATTACGGGTAAGGTGTTATGGGTACTGTTAGCCCCGTCGCCAAATACCGCCGCGCCGGTTATATTTGGACATAATTGTGGCGTTGCATTGGCATTGGCCGACAACGAAAAGATCTTGTAGCCATTCACACCGTCATTGGCAAAGAAATACATTGTATTATTCATGACGGTCATCCAACGCGGATTGCTTGCGGCAGACGGATTCAGGTTCGAAACCATTTCTACTTCATAGGTTTGCGCAAAGCAAGTGATGGGGCAAAGCCAGACCAAACACGCGATAAAAATATTTTTCACGTCCCAAAGTTAGCAATTTAATCTTACCGGTAATAAAGTGAATACAAGCGACTGACCCGCTGTATATTTGTATATTATGTCATTTAAAATTTACACCAAAACCGGTGATAAGGGTACTACAGCGCTAATCGGGGGCACAAGAATACCCAAAAGCCATATACGCATTGAGGCTTACGGAACAGTGGATGAACTGAATTCATGGCTGGGCATTGTCGCCGATACCATGGGTGAAATTTCAACTGAAAAATCGATGGTAAAACAAATTCAGCATATTTTGTTTACGCTGGGATCATCACTCGCTTGCGATCCGGATAAAGAAACTAAAATGATAATTCCTGCAATGCCCGAAGAGGAAGTACTAAAACTTGAACGTGAGATCGATCGCATGGATGAATCCTTACCCCCGTTAAAAAATTTTGTACTACCGGGCGGTAATATTGCGGCGTCTCAATGTCATGTTGCCCGTTGTGTTTGTCGGCGTGCCGAACGTATTTGCGTAGCGATCATGCAGGAGGGACAATTTGTAGATGAACGCGTGATCCGATATCTCAATCGCTTGTCTGACTATTTATTTACACTTGCGCGATACCTGTTGCATCAGCAAAATGGTGAGGAGTTGATTTGGAAAGCTTAAAAACAATGTGCACGCCGGCCACCGGACTATTACCGGCTTTTTTTATAAAACAATCCTTTTTTCCCTGGCGATTTTACGCAAACTCAACAATCCATAGCGCATTCGCCCTAAGGCAGTATTTACACTCACTTCGGTAAGATCAGCAATTTGTTTAAAACTTAAATCGCCATACAGCCTCATTACAATCACTTCCCTTTGTTCGTACGGAATCAAATCGAGCATCATTCGGATACGATTGTTGCTTTGTTTGCTCATGGTGCTTTCTTCCACATTTTTTTCTTTGAAATTTACGACAGAAAAAATATCATTTCCGTCCGGCAAGACCACCTTGGGTATACGTTTCATCAATCGGATATGATCGATGGCGAGATTTCGTGCAATACGCATTGCCCAGGGTAAAAATTTTCCATCCTCGGTATACTTTTCATTGCGTATGCTGTGAATGATCTTGATACAGGCATCTTGAAATATATCCTGCGTAACATATTTATCTTTAACCAGTAAGAAAATAGCGGTGTAAAATTTGCCTTTGTAGCGATTCAGGAGTTCGGCAGTTGCTTTCACATCATTCTTCTGAATGAGCGCAAACAAGTTCTCGTCGGTGTGGTTTTTGAAACTGAGCATATACTTCTGATTTTTGTTTATTGATGAAACAATATTATTTTAAACAACAATGTAGAAGTATCTGCTATAGGCGTTTTTCGATGTTTTGTTAAAGGTTTGTATGTACTATACTATTTCGTTTTTTCGATCGTTAAAAAGGTAGTCAACAAGTCACATTTCTAATTTATGAATAGACGTAAATTCATAAACGAAATAATTTTGCTTTTATTGTATAAAAGTTAACCTTTTTTTTAATTAAAAAAAACAATAAGTAAAGGCAAGTAGAGATCTTTCCGGGGATGGAGATGTATTTGTTACGGTAAAGATAAGTATTAATTTCGAATAATCAAAAATTCAAATGGTCTGAAATCATTTGAATTGATTTTTTTTGAAAGCGAATGAGAAGGTTTGTTGATCCGTTTGGTATACAAATTGACCAGTTCTGCGGAATCTTCTGCTTTTTGCACCACTTTGACTTCGTCGAGGATATACAGTATTTTTTTGGCTGTATTGGATGATTGTTCAAGAGGTGATTTTAAATTCTTCTTATTGAAAAGGATTTCACTATTACTATTTCCCATCGTTCGCTATTTTAATCAAAGCTATAAGACAAACATTGTGCCAATTTTATTATAAATTAACTATTACGCCTTAAATGATCACCACTTGTCGGTGTAAATCCCGTGAAGCGAAGAATTATCCGCTGCTATACAAGAAAAAAATATATGTATAAAAGTATATATAATAAAAAAACTGGGGTCCTCATTAAAAATGATACCCGACTTCGAAAAATAAACTGCGTGCCGGAAACAATTGCATCCCGCTAGCCGAACTATGCGGACTACCCGTACCCGAAGCGGCACCGTTTAAAGTGGTATTTTGTACATTCAGTAAATTTTTCACCCCTAACTGACATTGGAGGCGACTATCCAACAGATTTTTTTGCACAGAAATATTTGCAATATGCAATGGATTAGTATACAAAAACTGATTGTCGACGGTCATCACCGGTTGAGCACTATTGTATTTATAATTGAAATTAATACCGGCTCGGTAACGATTGATGCTGTAGGCTATATTGTTCGATAGCTCCCAAATCGTATGGGCAGGCACAATATTTGTCTTTTCAACATAAATGTATCCGGCACCTGTCACCAACGAAAGATGTTTCGTTTTCAGTTTTCCCTGCACATTAAAAACCCAGTTATGATACCGCGCAATATTTGCATATTTTCTTAATGTGATATGATTATTATATACCGCCAACGCGATCAGATTTTTAATTTCGTTATGGTAAGCATTCACGCCAATAGTCAAGGATGAATGATCAATTTTTGTCAAATGTTCAAATCCGATTTCATAATGATCTCCAATCTCCGGTTTCAGGTCGGGATTACCGATGATGGTATGATTTTGATCGATAAACTGTAGATACAATTCTTTCATACTGGGTGTGCGAAAGCCCCGGGCAAAGGAAGCCCTTAATTGGCTACGCTCTCCAATATCAATCTTGCTATGCAAAGCCGGAGAGAATGATGATGCATAACGATTATTGTAGATATACCGGCAAGAAGGCTGAATATTGATCTTTTTGTGTTTAAGCAAGGATGATACATACAGGCTGATCTCCGAAATATTTTGTCTGTCTTCAGCAAGCTTATAACTGTTGGCCGATTCCAGGGTATATTCATAGCCGCCTAACAGATCTAAATGTTTGAATCGTCCTGAACTCACATTGCCTTTCAGGTTGATATTGTGAAAAATGGTCGTATCCTGATCGCCTTCACTTTTGGTTTCGGTTTGCATCAGGGTGACGAGGTCTTTTTTAAATCGGTTTTTTGTACGGTAATAGGTAGAATAGCTTTGCAGCAGATTTAGTTTTTCGTGCTTGCTGAGTTGCCATTCTGCATTGATAGATTGAATATTTCTTTGCGTGCGGTAATATTCATCAAATGCATAACCTTCGTAAGCATTGATGATGGGAGTTCCTTTATTGGTGATCTTCTCATTGAGGTAAGACCCAAAATACGTTACTTTTCCTTTCTTAAAGGTGTGTACATATTGCAAATCGGCAAGATATTGTGTTTTGGGTTTCCACAATTGAAATCGATCTTCATTATTTTCATCATTCCATCCTTTAAAAAAATTTCTGGCCAATGAAAACTGTATGGCATCGTTTTTACGTTGTGCACTGACATTGCCCGAAAAATTGTATTTGCCAATACTTTCGGTATACGATTTTATTGAAGCACCCCACTTTTTATTGGGCTGGTTGGTGATTACATTGATTACACCGCCAAGCGCGTTCGAACCATAGATAACACTCATGGGGCCCTGTATCATTTCAATCCTTTTCACATTGTTCATATTGATCTGCCCCAGATCGATATTGCCGTTTTCGCGACCGTTTACCGGTACACCATTCAACAAGATCTGTACATTTTGTCCGCTGATACCGCCAATACTCAGTGAAGAACCGAGCAGGTTGTCATTCGACACAAAATTATTCAGTTCATAATTCAAAACATCATTGAGCGAAACGGCTCCTCTTTGGGCGATTTGGGCTGCCGAAATGGTCGACACCTTATACACCGATTGTTTCGCCATGACGGGTGTATTTTGTCCGGTCACCACAATGTCCTGGATCTGAACAATGCTTTTTTCAAGCTGTACGGTGTAAAGCAATTGATCTTCAGTACGCACCAGTTCTTTTTCAGCGATCTTTATCTTCCGCGATTCGAATCCGACAGCGGAAAAGTTGATCTGTAACGGCAAACGAACATCTTTCAGTGCAGCTTTGCCGTCAGCCGAAGTTACCGTGCTCACAGTTACGCCATTGATTTTATATTGCAATGTGACAAAACCAAGGGGCAGGTTCGTGTTTTTTTCGCTTACTTTTAAAATGAAATCAGTAGCCTGTACATGACAAGCTACTAATAACAAAATGATATGCAGAAGCGTTTTTTTCAAAAGGCCGCCAAATTATTTTTGGGTCACTATTTTTTCTCTGATTTGTATTCCTTTTCCCTGAATCGATAAAATATAATGTCCGTTTGATAATTGCTTCACCGGCACCGAATAGGCATTTACACCGGTTTGAATGTTAATGTTTGCACTCGATACGATGCGACCATTCAGATCGCTGATCAGCATACGGGCTTCATTACTTTGTTTTGCATCGATAATCACATTAACATCGTTTTGCGCTGGATTCGGAAATATACTGTATTGATTGATCAGTGAAGTTACGTCGTCAACTTTTACCGGTGTGATCACTCTTTTGCGGAAATTAATATTTCCCGTTCCACTGCCGCTATAACCGGTAAATTGAATTTGATACAGGTTATTGTCTTTCGACTTGATGAAATACGACAACGAATCCGCAATGATCCAAGGACCGGCAGGTGGTGTAAATGTTTTCCAGTCGTAACCAATAGTGGAGATAGAGGTCATCCACGGAGTGGTATAAGTGGTGTAATTGTTGCAGGCAGTGTCAACATGTACTTGCACAGCTTTGCCAAAATTCATTCCACGGTTGCCAAAGGCGCCTACAACGGAATAGGGTACCGCCGGTGGAGGTCCTAACAGAACCAAAGAATTGTAACGATTGAACACAATATCCCAGGTGCCCATATCAGGTTCACGTAAAGTATCCATACCGGTCGCCAGATCAAAATGTGCAAAAATAGCATTGGCATATTTTGTACCCTTGGCCACAGTATATGTATTGGACGTATTGGCTACGATATCACCAACCGAAATCGTATAGGTCATAGTAGTTGATTGCAAAGAATCAATAAATACTTTGTAAAAAACATTGTTGGCTTTCACTATAAAAATGCTGTCACCTATCACATTGTGGGTGACCATATTGTAGGTGCCCCAGCCAAAATTAAACGGGTCGGCACTAGGGATGTCATTTAAGGCCCCCTGTGAATATTTTTGATCTAAATTAAAACACAATGCAGCATTGGCGGTATCTGCAAGACTTACCGAAGCCCATTGGCTGTGGTCTTTGTGAATATTGTAGACTTTTACAAAAGCATTTCCGGCATTGTGATTGGCCCAGATCGATGAACTATCGCCGGCATTCATACTAAACGCAAGATGCCAGTTCATATTATTTTCATTTTTTATAATGCCATTCGGCATACTGTAATACACATCATTACCACTTCCGGCCCCCATCGAAACCGAGTCGTATACCCAGGCATTTTGGGCTTGTGCGCCCGCGGTCAATCCCAACAAAGTCAAGCAAAATAAAATTGTTCTTTTCATAATTACGTTATACTGTTTTAGCTTGCAAATGTACCTTTCAATGCCTGAACGTACGGGCGCTGCAGTAAATTATGACAATAATATGACAATCGGGAAAAGGCCGTTGAAAACCCTTTTTCAGGGTGGTAAAGGTCCGCTATAGGTGCCGCAATAAGGCCGATAAAAGCAAGGTTGATGAAAATTGATGTTGACCGGCTCGTTCCCCGTTTTTTTCACCCTGATTACGTAATCGGCCAAACAGTATTTTTCGTACAAACAAGCCGCGTCCCATTTTGTAAACTGGGTATTGGCCGGTACTTTAAATGGTTTGGTTTTCCAGCCTTCTATAAAGCAGTAAGTCGTATTGCTTTTCAACCGAATACTGAATTTGCCCTCGGCATCGGTTACTACTTTTGCTACAATGGGGGCAGGTCCTGAGCGGTCGGGTTTATTGCGTGCGCTTTGTCGGATAAATAATTCCTTTTCGGATAAGGGTGAGGGAGTGCCCAGTTTATTGAGCATTTCGGGCGAAGGCGCCGCTCCACCACAATAATCGGCAGTTTGGGTCACATACCCTTCGATGGTGACCATACCACTTTTCTTTTTTTTTGCGGCAAGTGGCAAGGCCAATGTCAGCAGGAGCAGTATAGCGGCAGCAATTTTTTTCATGAGGGGAATTTAAATGAATTTTTGGGTCAACAGGTATTCTGCAATTTGTACGGCATTCGTTGCAGCGCCTTTGCGAAGATTGTCTGAAACAATCCAGCAATTAAGCGTCTTGGCTTGTGTTTCATCGCGTCTGATGCGACCGACAAACACCTCATCTTTGTCGTGCGCATGAAGTGGCATGGGGTATTGCAGTTTTTCGATATCATCGACCACGCTCACTCCCTCGGCATCACTGAGCAATTGTTTGACGTCAGACAGTTCAAATTCTTTTTCAAATTCAATATTCACGCTCTCACTATGCCCACCCATCACCGGAAGGCGTACACAAGTTGCCGTCAGCTTGATTTGGTCGTCTTGCATAATTTTTTTGGTTTCGTTCGTCATTTTCATTTCCTCTTTGGTATAGCCGTTTTCGGTAAACACATCAATCTGCGGAATGATATTCATATCGATCGGATAAGGATAAATTTTTTCACCTTCCGTTTTGCTTCGCTCATTCATCAATTGATTTACGGCTTTAACTCCTGTACCCGTTACCGACTGATACGTCGATACCACCACCCGTTTGATGGTATATCGCTGATGTAAAGGGTTTAATACCATTACCAGTTGTATGGTAGAACAATTCGGGTTGGCGATGATCAAATCATGTTCCGTCAATACCGCGCCATTAACCTCAGGTACCACCAGTTTTTTATCCGGTGCCATACGCCAGGCTGATGAATTGTCGATTACGCGTATGCCGGCTTCAGCAAAAGCAGGTGCGAGGCTCAATGAAGTAGCCCCTCCTGCCGAAAAAAGCGCAATGGCCGGTTTGGCGGCAATAGCTTCTTGCCAGGACACTACCGGATATTGTTTTCCTTTGAAACTGATCATTTTGCCGATCGATTTTTCGGAAGCAACCGGGATCAGTTCCGTCAATGGAAAGTTTCTTTCCGCAAGAACCTGCAACATTTTAGTACCAACAAGACCGGTAGCCCCTACTACGCATACTTTCATACACTGAATATTTATGGTGTGCAAACTTACTAAAAAGTATAGTCGATTGGCTAAGATTCTTCTATCGTCTTTTCAATACACGAAAAGAAAATGGCAAGCGAACTGCAGGTAAATTAATATTTCTTCTCAGGGGGGATAGCATACAAAAGTTTCCGTTAAAAAAAGATATTCCCTTTTTAACTGGATGAACGGGTACTTTTATTCTTCTGTGCACCGCAATCAGCTGATTGTATCAATGAAATATTCCCTTACACCCAATAATGGTTTGACCAAATTCAACTCCCTCAAACCGGGCTCTCTTTACTCAATCAATTCCTTTATCTCTGCATCGTCTTCCAGATTATTCATTTGCTTCAGTATCCAACTGTGCTTGCGTACTAAAAGCGGAATGGGCTTTCGAATATCAAATACCGCGGGGTTGGGTAAAATAGCGGCTATCCAGGCTGCTTCGCTTTTGCTGAGCACTGCGGCATCCTTTTGAAAATAATATTGTGCCGCTGCCTGTATACCGAAAATACCTTTTCCCATTTCGGCAACGTTGAGGTAAGTTTCTAATATTCTTTTTTTCCGCCAGATCAGTTCAATCATGAAGGTATGATACACTTCCAGTCCTTTGCGTATCCAGTTTCTCCCATTCCATAAAAAAACATTTTTGGCTACCTGTTGCGAAAGGGTACTTGCCCCTTTGATTTTTTTATGCTTGGGATCATTATTGTATTTGATCGCTTGGCGGATGGCATCAAAATCAAAACCATTATGATCGGGAAAAAGCTGATCTTCTGAACAGATGACCGCCAGCTTGATGCTTTTGCCCATTTCACTATAGGATATATAATCCCTTTTTAAACCGTTTCCTTTCAGCAAAGATGAAATCATTACAGTAGTGATGGGAGGATCGATCCATTTGCAAACCACGATGTACAACAGATTTGCAAGGATCAACCCCAAAATGAATCGTCTTATCTTTTTCCAGATTGAAGTGCCCGATTTTGCCGCCATAGGCGTAAAAGTAAAAACAATTGCCATATAATTTCAACGAAAAAGCAGCCAGCTCTTTTTTGATCGCTCGCAGCAGAACAAACAAAAATGCATGCCTAAAAATCAAAAACGAATCGACAGAAAGATTACTGTTGGCGTGTTCAACACAAATTGTTTAACGTTATTATCTGTTTCGGTAATTACGGTGGTTGTCTGTTGTTGTCCGGGGAAACTTGTTGTGGTGATCACTTTGGTTTTGTTTTTGCCCATCTTGAAATAATAGTTCGCTTCTGTACCCAGAAAAACACGGTTGCTCACCTTGTAACGGATACCCAGACAAGGGCCACCACCATATCGCAATGTGTTGGTGTTGGAATTCACCGTGGAAACCTGACCGCCAAAATCTGATTCAGTTTTGGTTTTGCTGCTCAGCGCTTCCACCAACAAATGAAAATTCAAGGTTGTACTGAAGCGTTTATTCAAGGGCACCAGTTTCACCACGCCCAAACGACAATACAGATCATTGATATAGTTTTCCCGTTTTGTATTGCCGTCATTTTCAAACAGATTATTGAGGGTATAGCCCGCACCAAAATCGAATCCGAACTTTGAGCGTGTACCCATCATACTGTAAGTCAATAAATAAGGATTATTTACGGGATTATTCGCATTGCCAAGGTTGAAAATCTGTCTGAAAAGAGCATTTGCCTGCAAACCGACCAGATGCATGGCTTTTTTGGGCTGTCGACTGGTATCCGTATCGCGTTGCGCAAACAAATTTGCATAGGAAAGCAGGCAGATCATGCCGGCCAGAACTAACTTTTTCTTCATTTATCTGTATTTGAAAGGATTCGAAAGCAAGGAATTGTTCAGCACGGTGTAATCGGTGAGTGTACCCAGAAACGCAATAAGCGCTGCTTTATCTTCTTCAGTGATATTCAGTTGTTTGGCACTGCCGTCAGCATTGCGCAAGCGATTATCGAGATTGACATTGGCCTGTATGCCGTGGCTGTAATGGTCAAGCACGTCGTCCAGTGTTTTAAAACGACCGTCATGCATATACGGAGCCGTCAACGCTACATTGTGCAGATCAGGAATTTTAAAAGCACCCAAATCTGTATTGTCTTTGCTCACATTCATCCGACCTTTATCCTGATCATTGACATTGAGGCCAATATTGACAAAGCCATTGCTGTGGTACCCCCCGGGCGAAGGAGCGTGGCAACTATTGCATTGATAGGTCGTTTTAAAAAGGATTTTCCCTTTCAATTCAAGCGCATTAAACAAGGTGCCATTATTGTTGTTCATTTGTTCCTGGTCAAATTTTGAATTTTGAGTCGTCACCATACTTAAAAACGCACTCATCGATGTCGATAAACGATCCATGGTCAGTGACTGATTTTCACCATACGCTTTTTCGGTCAGCGACTGAATGTACGGAATGGCATTGAGTTTGTTCAACAGACTCATATCATCGTCCATTCCCATTTCGATATGGTTGGCAATCGGTTTCGAGATCAGTGAAAACAGTGAATTTTCTCTTCCATCCCAAAATAAAACAGGCTGTTCAAAAAAGATTCCACCGGCCGAAAGATTTTGAATCGCGATGGAATTCCGCGAGGTCAGCCGGTTTTCAAACCCGACACTTTGCGCTACATTATCGGCAAAAGCAACTTCTTGTTTATGGCACGACGCACAACTGATCGAATTATTGACCGACAAGGCCTTATCGTAAAATAACACGCGGCCAAGATGGATTTCTGCATCGCTGCTGCCGGATGTACCACCATTATACGACGGAATTTCATCAGGCAGGTATTGTTCCTTTACCGCGGCCTTATTGTATTTATTACAGGAAATGATTCCGCAAACTGCTGCAATAAAAGCGAAACCGAGAACATAATTTTGTAGTGCCGTTTTCATAATTGATTTGTTTTCATTGCTAAAAATAAGATAATTATTTAAAAATCGCAATAATTATTTTTCTCTTTTCCCCTGTTTGTGCAGATTACCGACTAAAAGGATGCAACCGTATTTCTCGTTTCCGTTTTCGTTTCGGCAATCACTTTACTTATTTAATCCTTACTTTTGCGCCCGAATAAAGCGAGCACTATGTACAGAACCCATACTTGTGGAGAACTCAGAGATATGCATATCGGACAGTCAGTTACCCTGGCCGGCTGGGTCAAAACCGTTCGGAAATTTGGCAGTATCACCTTCGTGGATCTGCGCGACCGGTATGGGGTGACACAACTTTATTTTGACGAAAGCCTGACCCAATCGATGGACGCAAGCCCACTGGGTCGCGAATTTGTTATACAGGTCAGTGGACAGGTGATTGAGCGAAGCAATAAAAATGCGAAAATTGCGACGGGCGATGTGGAGATCGCTGCAACAACCTATGAGATTTTGAACAGATCAGAGGTCCCTCCCTTTACGATTGAAGATCAAACGGATGGCGGAGATGAATTGCGGATGAAATACCGTTACCTTGATCTGCGTCGCGAAACAGTTCGAAAGAATCTTGAATTGCGATACCGGATCAGCCGGGCTACAAGAAACTTTCTCGACAGCAGGCAATTTATGGAAGTGGAAACACCGATGCTGATCAAATCAACGCCAGAAGGCGCACGCGATTTTGTGGTTCCCAGCCGTATGCACGAAGGACAATTTTATGCCTTACCCCAATCGCCGCAATTGTTTAAGCAACTGTTGATGGTAGCGGGCTACGATAAATATTATCAAATCGTAAAATGTTTCCGTGATGAGGATTTGCGAGCCGATCGTCAGCCTGAATTTACGCAGATCGACTGCGAAATGAGTTTTGTAGAACAAGAAGATATTTTGAATACGTTCGAGGCGATGACGAAACACATTTTCAGCGATGTCAAAGATCTTCACTTTGCGGACGATTTTCCGAGAATGACCTACGACGAAGCTATGCGCGATTATGGAAATGACAAACCCGATCTCCGTTTTGAAATGAAGCTGAAAGATTTGGGTGAAATCGTAAAAGGGAGTGGATTTGCCGTATTTGATCAGGCAGAGCTCGTGATGGGTATTGCCGCAAATCATTGCAGCGAATATACCCGTAAGCAAACAGATGAATTGACCGAATGGGTAAAACGACCGCAAATCGGTATGAAAGGTCTCGTGTTTATCAAAGTCAATACCGATGGATCGATAAAAAGTTCGGTTGATAAATTTTATACCGAAGAAAAGCTGCGCGAAATTGCAGATGCCTGTGAGGCGGTGCCCGGAGATTTGATTATGATACTGGCCGGCGAAAAAAATCTGACCCGCAAAGCGATCAGTGAGTTGAGGCTGGAAATGGGTCAACGTCTTGGTTTACGCGATCCGAACCACTATAAACCCTTGTGGGTGATCGATTTTCCCTTGTTTGAATATGATGCGGCAAGCGATCGGTATATTGCTATGCATCATCCCTTCACTTCACCCAAGCCCGATCAGATCGAATGGATGAATCAACCCGAAAAATACGGCGACATCAGAGCCAATGCTTACGATTTGGTGATCAACGGAACGGAGATCGGTGGCGGATCGATACGCATTTTTAACAAGCAGGTTCAGCAACAAATGTTTGCCGCCCTGGGAATGTCGCAGGAGGAAGCAGAGGAAAAATTCGGATTTTTATTGAGTGCCTTCGAATACGGTACACCGCCGCATGGAGGCATTGCATTGGGTTTCGACCGACTCTGTTCTTTGTTAGGCGGCTCCGATTCCATACGCGATTTTATTGCCTTTCCCAAAAACAATGCGGGCAGAGATATGATGCTCGACGCACCGGGACCGATTGATGCCCTCCAAAAAAAGGAATTGGGTTTATAAGAACCTATTTATCGCTTACCCTCCAAAAAGCAATCCACATCATGGCGCCAGGCCGCAGCGTATTGATGCAAAAAGCTCTCATGACCTGCCAGGGGGTAAATGATCTTCTTTTTTTCTCCCTTGAAGTTCGCATAAATCGCATCGATTTCTTTCATAGATACTCTTTCATCACTTCCGCCCGATAAGAGCAATGCCGGACACTTGACTTTGGCAGCATAGTCGACGGGGTTATGGTCGAAGGCCCAGAATCCGTTTAGCAAACCGCCATAAAAAACCAGAAGGGCCGCCATAGGAAACGACGGTATTTTCATTGCATCAAATCGATTGCAAACGGTGTAATACATGGTGCCGAAAGGACATTCGAGAATGATACCCGATTGGTCGATGGCATAGTCGTTCATACATTTTAAAATTGCGGCAGCCCCCATCGAGGTGCCGAACAAAAAAAGTGGTTGCTCAGGATATTTTGCGCGATAATGATCATAACATTGTTTTACCTCTTCCCCTTCCTTAAAGCCAATGGTAGTGGTATTGCCCCGACTGCCGCCACTACCGCTGAAGTCGAGCAATACCGTTCGATAGCCCATGCGATTGAGTTCGCGTGAGCGGTCGAGCATTCCTGATTTTCGGTTGCCATACCCATGAAACAACAATACAGTACCCCGGGCATTGGCTACAGGAAGCTCCCAACATTCCAAGCGATCGCCGGCAATCCGGACAGTTGCAAACTGACCTTCAGGTGTAATTGTATTTTTAGGACGCGGGAGCGATACACCAAAGAAAATCGCATTCATTTTGGCTGACCAGTTTAGTTTTTCGGGATTGCGGGGTAGGGCAATGGCTTCATCGCTGTAATGGGTAAACCGATAAGCATGAAAACAGGCAACGATATTTGCCGCAAGAAACAGGAGCAGGAGCAGAAAAGAAAGTCGTTTAAGAAATTTCCGAAAACGTGGCACGTATGAATTTTTATTTTCGCAAAAATATCTGTTCGGGCGATGCTAGGGCTGTTAAGAAATATAAAAACATCAACTCTTGAAATTTCTGATTATTTTCGTTTGTCGAATTTCACCGTGAAAAAATACCTGATTATTTTATCGTTTGCGCTTGTAGCCATCGCGTCGCAGGCGCAAAATCAACCAGGCGTCGCTAAACGGCGTCCGGTTAAAAAGAAAAAGGAACTCTATGAACGGGTTGATCAGGTTGCGAAAATCAATATCAGCAGTTTTGCTTTTCGGGCCTTATCGTTGCAATATGAAAAGAAAATCAGTCGATCAAAAACAATGGGTATCGGTTTAATTTACCGACCCAATTTTTCCACTCCTTTTGTCAACGTCCTTTTAAAGGATACCAGTTTTTCGGTCAGCGCAGAAACCATGACGATGCTGAAAACGGCCCGATACCAGGCGTGGATGATCAGCCCTGAACTGCGGTTTTATGTAAAAAAGAAAGCACCCCGGGGTTTATACCTTGCTCCATTTCTTCGGCACAAACGTGAAACCTTCAGTGCCGATTTTCGGTATCAGGAAAGTGGAAGCGGCAGTAGTTTGATAAAAACGGGTTTATATAAAAGCAAAGTCAATACCCTTGGGTTAGGGGTGTTGTTCGGATTGCAGATATTGGCCAAAAATAAAATGACGATCGATTTTTGGTTTTTAGGTCCTTGGGTGGGTTATGAGTGGGTAAAAAATACGGGAAAAGTTAATGCATCGGGCTTGAATCAATACGACAAAGCCTATATAGAATCAGGAACGGAAGGATACAACCGCTTGCTGGGCTTCAGTAACCAATATAGTTGGTCGGGGAGTGGATTTAGCAGCAAAAGCGCCGGGTTGACTTTTGGTGCGCGTATTTTTGGAATCAATGTAGGATATAGTTTTTAATCCTTAAACGGTCAGTAAGCGATCATTTTCACTATTTTTCCAAGGGGGAAATCGCTGATAGCCGTAAATTTTCCCGAAATAAATTTTAGGAGGCTTTCCTCAAAACATTAGTCCCACAGTGTTTACAGCAACATATAACTAACGTTAACAATTTATTCGTATTCAAAAAACTTTCAAAGTGAAAAAAGTTTCCATAGTTTTGCGCGGTGAACGAACAAAGACAAAATATCATCGTTGCTGCTTTCGATCAATTCAGGCAATATGGTTTCAAAAGTGTGACCATGGACGACCTGGCGAGGACCATAGGCGTGTCCAAAAAAACGTTGTATGAGCTCTTTACCGATAAAGATGAACTGGTGTTTGAGTCAGTGAAACATATGTTACTCGACAACCAGGCGGAAACCGAAGCGGCCTTTGCGGCTTCAACCAACGCCGTCGAACAGATCATGAAAATTTTGCAACAGATGGAATGTTTGATGCGTGGGATGAATATGGTGTGTTATATGGAAATGCAGAAATTTTATCCATCGGCATACAAATACCTGCAACAGCACAAGCAAGATTTTCTGTATCGTTGTATATCAGAAAATCTGAAACAAGGGATTCGTGAGGGACTTTTTCGCGATGATATTGATATCGAGATCATTACCCGTTTCAGAATGGAATCTGCGCTGATCGTTTTCCAAAATAATATTTTTCCCCAAGACAAATATGATATCGTCAAAGTCAATCTGCAGATCTTTTCCAATTACATGTACGGTATCGCCTCCATAAAAGGACATCAACTCATTAGCCAATATTTAAATGAAATTTCAAAAAAATAAATCCATGCCCTTTAGAATTTTAGTCATTTTAATCGTACTCAGCAATCAGCTCTCTGCCCAAAACACTGAGCAATACAGTTTGCAGGATTGTATCCGGTATGCCATGAAAAATCAGCCAAAGATCAAAGGAGCACAACTGGATGAGCAGTTGCAAATCGAAAAAAATAAAGAGATCATTGGCATAGCCCGTCCACAGGTGAATGCTACAGGACAGTTTCAATACCTTTTTGTGATACCCAAACAAAGAGCGGATGCCGGTGCTTTTAATTTCGCCTCAAGTCTGAGTTTTTTCAAGATCGATACCCCGGCCTATATTGCTTACCAGAATCAACCAAAAGAAAAATACAGCGAATTGAAGTTCGGCTTGCCCCTGAATGCCTCACTCGGTGTTCAGGCCAGTCAAATCCTTTTTGATGCCGGAGTGTTAGTGGCAATCAAGGCACGCAAAAGTCTCGAAGAATTGGCGGTATTCAATACCCGACGCACAGAAGAGGATGTGAAAGTAGCTGTTTCAAAAGCATACTACAACTGTGTGATCGCAGAAAAAAGAATCAGTCTGCTCGATGAGAATATCAAACTACTGAACTCTCTCGAAAACATGACCCAAAAATTGTTCAAAGAAGGATTTGCCGAAAAGATTGATGCCGATCGTCTTACCGTTCAAAAAAATAATCTGCAAACAGAGCGCGATAAAGTGCAGAACCTGGTTGAACTCGGTTATGCCCTCCTGAAGTTTCAAATGGGGATGCCGTTGCAGGAAAATATTCGCCTTGCCGAAACACTAGATATCGACGAAGTAAAAAAGGATCTGGAACTCGATCGGGTGCTTGATTATAATAATCGAGTAGAAATGAATTTATTGCAAACCGCCAAACGGCTCAACAGCTACGATTTTGAACGCTATAAAAAGGGGTATCTGCCGACCGTCGCTGCAGTGATCAGTGGAAGTTACGCCACGCAAACCATTGCCTTTAAAGAGTTATTTACCCTGCCTTATTTTCCAACCGGAGCGTTCGTACTGAGTGCATCAATGCCCCTATACGATGGGGGTACCCGGAAAGCAAAAATGAATCAGGCCCGGTTGAATATGCTCAAGAATGACAACGATATGCAAGCATTGAAGCAAGCAGTTGACTTTGAAAGCGACAATGCCCGTACCCAATTACGCAACAGTATCATGAGTCTCGAAAACCAGAATAACAATATAAGGAAGGTGTTGGCACCAATATTGAAATCCTCCAGGCCGAAACTGCCTTAAAAGACGCACAAACCAATTATTTTAATTCACTGTATGATGCCATTATCTCAAAAATCGATTTTCAAAAATCTCTTGGTCTGCTTAAATAATGAATCCACAAATGGTAAAGATAAACATGCCTGTACCCAGCAATACCTTAAAACATCTTAAAAATAAAAATTGAAAAAGACCATACAACACCCCGGTCCTTCACTCATTCCCAATAAACTAACTGATATGAAACATACCCTCCTTTCCCTCTCCACTTTTTGTTTGTTTACCATCGCACTTGTTTCCTGCGGAGGTGGTGGCGATAAAAAAGACAGTAAAGCCGAACTGGCAGCATTGAAAAAACAGCAAAAAGATCTGCAGGCGAAAATCGCCGTGCTGGAAGCTGCGGATACCACACGAAAAAATAATCGGGTGATACCTGTCGGTGTGACAACGATGACTTTATCGAACTTCAACAACTATATTTCCGTGCAAGGTAAAGTTGATGTCGATGAAGTGGTGAATGCCATTCCGGAAACACCGGGTATTATCAGTGCCATATTTGTGAAACCGGGTCAGCATGTTAGCAAAGGTCAGGTAGTGGCGTCGCTGCGTAGCGAAGTGGTCAACAGCAGTATAGCCCAAATCGACCAACAGATTGCTTTTGCTAAAACATTGTATGACAAACAAAAAAGATTATGGGATCAGGAGATCGGTACCGAAATACAGTTATTGCAAGCCAAAAATCAGTATGAATCTTTGCTGAAACAAAAAAATACAACCCTTACCAGTAAGCGTTCTTTCAATGTATACTCTCCCATCAGTGGTGTAGTAGATGCCGTAGACGCAAGTGTCGGTCAATCGTTTGCTTCGCCGGTCAACCCACCGGTGATTAAAATTGTCAATACCGGAAAATTGAAAATCAAGGCACAGATACCTGAAAATTATGCTGGTGTTGTGCGTACAGGCAGCAGTGTAATGATTATTTTCCCTGACATCAGAGATACCTTACTCACCAAGATCAATTATGCCGAGCAAATCATCAATGAAGTGTCAAGAGCATTTGCCGTATATATCCCCTTGCCAGGAAGTTCAAAATTCCAACCCAATATGTCGGCATTGGTCAAGATTGCTACTTATCAAAATCCACGCGCCTTTGTATTGCCTTCAGGGGTTATTCAAAAGACCGAAAAGGGAAATTTTGTCTATGTGGTTGATGAAATGAACCGCTCAAAATTAAGGGAAGTGAGTCTCGGAAATTCATACGAAAGTAAAGTTGAAATCGTGAATGGTTTGGGGCTTGGCGATAAAGTAGTGACTACAGGTTACGAAGAATTGAATGAAGGCGATCAATTAAAAATAGAAGAATAATCTTCAGGAGTTGCTTGCGAACCACCACGTAGACATCCTGATACACCATAGAAAAACAGTCAAATAAAAGCCATCCGATGCAACGGTAGGCTTTCACCGAACAAAAAAGCAAACACAAATGAAAATCAATCCATCCGTTTGGCCCATCAATAACAGAACGAGTATCTATGTGATGACCATTATTATCACCCTGATCGGTTTGGTGAGTTATAATAATTTGCCCAAGGAACGATTTCCTGAAGTAAAATTTCCGTCTATTATTGTACAAACCATTAACCCGGGTACTTCACCCGAAAATATGGAAAATCTGGTTTCTAAGCCGATTGAGAAGCAACTGAAAAATATTTCGGGAATCAAAAAGGTGACCAGCAATTCATTCCAGGATTTTTCTATTGTAATCGCCGAATTCAATACCGATGTGAAAGTAGAAAAAGCCAAACAAGATGTAAATGATGCAGTAGATAAAGCGAAATCGGATCCGAACGGTCTGCCGAAAAATTTGCCAAACGACCCCGAAGTGAAGGATATCGATGTATCGGAATTTCCGATTCGTTTTGTGAATATCTATGGCAACTATGATGTCAACCGGCTGGAAGATTATGCTGATCGAATCAAAGATAAGATCGAAGGCCTGAAGGAAATCAAACGCGTAGATAAAGTAGGCGGACTCGATCGTGAAATTCAGATCAACGTAGATCTTTACCGTATGCAATCGGCGCAATTATCATTCCGGGATATTCAAATGGCCATTGGCTCCGAAAATATTGAAGCGACACCGGGTGTGGTGAAAGTCGAGGGCGAACAAAGGATTATTAGTATCAAAAAAGTATTTAAAACTGCAGAAGAAATCGGCAATGTTGTAATCAAAACGCCACAGGGAGCAGCCATCTATCTAAAAGATATTGCTGAGGTGGAAGATACGTATAAGGACCAGGAAAGCTTTGCACGGCTCGACAGCAAGAATGTGATCACGCTCAATGTCATTAAGGCAAGTGGCAAAAATTTGATCGATGCCTCCGACAAGATCGACGCCATCATCGATGAAATGAAAAAAAGCGAATTGCCTAAGGATCTGAATGTGGTAGTAACCGGCGATCAAAGTGACGCAACCCGAACCACCTTACACGACCTGATCAATACCATTATCATCGGGTTTATTCTGGTAACGTTTATCCTGATGTTTTTCATGGGTACCACCAATGCCATTTTCGTGGCACTATCGGTACCACTTTCTTGCGCCATTGCATTCATGGTATTACCAACCATTGGGTTTACCCTAAACATGATCGTTTTGTTCTCTTTCCTGCTTGCCCTGGGTATAGTGGTCGATGATGCGATCGTCGTCATTGAAAACTCGCACCGGATATTTCATGATGAAAAAATTCCTATCAAGGATGCAGTGAAAAAAGCGACGGGAGAAGTGTTTATACCGGTACTTACCGGCACGATTACTACTTTATTGCCTTTCATTCCCTTGGCTTTCTGGAAAGGTGTTATCGGAAGCTTTATGTTTTATTTGCCTATCACCCTTATCATCACATTATTGGCTTCGCTGTTGGTCGCCTATATTATCAACCCGGTATTTGCGGTTGATTTTATGAAGGATAAGGAATATGATGGTAAATCAAAAATCAGATGGACACGCGGCACATCTATTACTTCGATCGGATTTGCGGTTGTTGCGTTAATCTCCTATCTCGTGGGGTCATTTGGTTTTGCCAATTTTGTGGTGGTGATGTATTTACTTTTCCTGTTGAATAAATTTGTTCTCGTTAAGCTCATCCATTCATTTCAAACCCGGGTATGGCCTGCGGTGCAAAATTCATATGTGCGCTTGTTGTCGTGGGCACTCGATCATCGGGGGATCTCGTTTACTTCGGTGGTAGTGTTGCTCATTCTGTCTATCGTCTTGATCAGTGTCCGCAGTCCGAAGGTCGTATTTTTCCCTTCTGCTGAACCCAATTTTGCGTATGTATACCTCACCATGCCTGAGGGAACCGATCAGGAAAAAACCAATGAAGTATTGAAGCAACTGGAAGCGAAAGTATTCAGCGCATTAGATATCGATCTGGCCAAACAAAAGAAAAATCCTTTGGTGACCTCTGTCATCTCCAATGTAAAAGTGGGTGCGACCGATCAAAACAGTGGCGAGATCGGCGATTATCCTAATCGGGGTAAGATTACAGTGTCGTTTGTCAAATTTGCTGTACGACATGGGAAAAGTACACAAAAGCTACTCGACAATATACGCGCAAATGTGAAAGATATTCCCGGAGCAAAAATAACTGTAGACAAAGAAAGCAATGGTCCGCCGACAGCCAAACCCATTTTGATCGAGATGACCGGTGAAAATATTGATACACTGATTTCTGCTTCCCGTAAGCTAAAAAAATATCTGGATAACAAGCAGATCGCAGGAGTGGAAGAACTGAAAAGTGATTTTCAGGCCAATAAGCCCGAAATTATTTTTGATGTCAGTCGTTCGCGTATGAATATTGAAGGTATCAGCACGGGCATGATCACCCAGGATCTGCGAACGGCAATGTTTGGCCTCGAAATTTCACGATTCAAAGATGCAAACGACGATTATCCGATCACGCTCCGATTGAACCGTGAGCAAAGAAACAATATCGATATTGTCAAAAATATCAATATGACCTATCGCGATATGGCAATGGGTGGTGCGATTCGTCAGGTACCGATCGGCAGCTTTGTTGATCTGAAATATGGAAATACCTACGGGGGTATCAAACGGAAAGACGAAAAGCGAATTATTTCTATTTCTTCAAATGTGCTGAATGGATTCAACCCCAATGAAGTGGTGGCGGCTGTGCAAAGTGAGATCAACCAGTTTAACGCACCGGCAGGTGTCAATATCAAAATGGGTGGTGAGCAGGAAGAACAGGCGGAGACGGGTGCTTTTCTGGGTTCAGCCATGGCCATCTCCATGATTCTCATCTTTTTGATTCTGATCACGCAGTTCAACTCTTTTAGCCGCACCGTAATCATCATGAGTGAAATCTTGCTGAGTATCATTGGTGTATTGTTGGGCATCGGTATTTTCAAAATGGATTTTGTGATTGTAATGACCGGTATCGGTATCGTAGCACTCGCCGGTATCGTTGTTCGTAACGGCATTTTGCTGATCGAATTTGCGGATATTAAACTGAAGGAGGGCATGGCGCCGCGTGAAGCCCTTATCGAAGCCGGCCGTACGCGTATGACGCCGGTTATACTTACTGCAACAGCAACAATGCTGGGACTAGTTCCGCTTGCAGTGGGATTGAATATGGACTTTGCGGCTTTATTTCAAACCGGTAACCCCCATATCTTCTTTGGCGGGGATAGCGTAGCGTTCTGGGGACCGCTTTCATGGACCATGATCTTTGGTTTAGGTTTTGCTACACTCATAACCCTACTCATAGTACCGGTGATGATGTTGATGGCCTTTAATCGGAAAGCGAAGATTCTGAAGTGGATCAAAAGGTAAGAACAAATAACGCCAATCGTTAGTGCATCGGGTCGGCGATGCTGGTTAGGGCTGATCTCCTTGTGCTGCTATAGGCTGTCGGCAAAAGAATGCCGCGCTGCATACAAAATGTGACTTTATTCCGGCCGAGGTAACTGCAAGGTTGTGATCGACCATCCTCCGGGCGTGAAGAGCAGTTCAACATTACAATCGCCTTTGTACACGTGCTTTTCGGGTTTCCCGGTAGTATAGGCATCAAACCAAACCTCGCAAAGGGCGCTGGCACTGAGATTTTCGTCATCGCTGATCTGAACCGTGTGCACATTTACCCGATGACAAGTCAAGCGATCGTAAGCGGCACGAAATTCCAATAACCAATCATTTTTAGGGTCGGTAAGATCTGTAAAGAAGCGAAATTTTGTATCTCCATCCTTGAGATCAAGAAAGGCATTGAAAAAGTTTTCGATATGCACAATCACATCCTTTACATCATCAGGATAAAATTCTTCGTAAGTGAACTGCGTCATCATGCCCTTCATTTTTTTCATCACTACCATCTCATAATTAAAAAGGTCTTCCGTCAGAAAACGATACATCTCGCGTTCTTCCACCCCATGAATGCTACAGACATCAATTTGATGCGTATGCAATAATGTCATCAGTTCATCCATGGCACCGTTGAGTTCTTCATCATCCAGCTCATCTACTTTTCTGAACGCCGGTTTGCCGATCAATTCATACAAACTGATTCTGGGCGTCTGTTCGTTGATCTGTTCAAATTGTTCGATATAGTTCAAAAATTCATTTTCAATTTCCGGTGGAAGCGAGGGCATGTCAGGATCTTCGATGAATTTAGCCCCTTTTTCGAGTTCCATTTTTATTTTACGCACTTCATTGTCGAGCCGAAGTTTTTCGCGTTCTTCATCGCTGAGATTACTTTCCATGCTGTTTTTCAATTAACACCTAAAATTAAAAAATTTTTGCTGACTGCTTGAATTCTTTTTTTTGATATCATGGGAGATTTTTGTGTATCTTGTCGATGAACTACCTTCGTGAATTCAAATCTCAATAGTTGATGCCTACATTTTTTAGTCGAAGAGACATCCCGGTATTTTTCCTCACTTTTTTTACGCTTACAGAAACTTTGTGTTGTACATATATTTTTAAAAGCGATGTCAATACAGAGCCGGTGGCTATAAGTTATTTTCTGATGGGACTCGCCGTGGGCATTTTTCCCTTATTGATGAAAACTGACAGCATTGCACCTGTTGAAAATAAAACCTACCAAACCATCAATCAATGGCTTGTTCCGGCAGCTTTCCTTTTGATCGCCATTTATTTTGTTTACCTCATTCGCACCATCTTTCAAACCTGGGAGATCAATATATATTTTGCCGATATGTTGCCCCAAATCAAGGTGATGTGTCAAAGGCTGATCGATGGAAAGAAAATCTATGCACCAATCATGGAAATCTGGAATGGTAAGCCGCCACCGTATTTGCCCATGATGTGGTTGCCGTTTACCTTTACGCAATGGGCCGGTATTGATATTCGTTGGACCTATGTGGTTACCTTGCTTGGCGGACTCTACCTGCTGTACCGGATTTTGCCACAAAAGTTCAATGCCAATTCTGTCAATCTCCTCATCGCGTTGGGTTCTTTGTTCTTTCTGTTCAACTTTATGCTGCTGAAAGACCGGATCACGTTTGGTCAAACCGAGGAAGGGCTCGTTATTTCTTTCTATCTTTTTTTGGGGTATGCCTTGTATAAACGTAACGCCGTGTTGATCGGTTTAGCCATCTCCTGCTGTTTGCTCAGTCGCTTTTCACTTTTCTTTTGGATACCGATGTATATTCTTTATGTATTTTTTTTCGAAAGCAAAAGGCAAGCCTACATCATTACTGCGGTTGTCGCCTTAATTGTTTTTTTCGTTTTTTTATTGCCATTCGGTTTTTGGCAACCGGAATATTTTTTAAACATACCTGCCGATTACCAGGTAGGTGTCGACAATGCATGGTCGTATAATCGCGACGTGGATGGAAAATACTACCAGAAGTTTTTGGGTTATGCCCGGTATTTTGATATTTCAGATATTAAGATGTTGCACAGCTTGCAAATCGGCGTTGCGGCTGTTTTGCCTTTTTTGCTGTTGGGGTTGTACAGTGTCACCCGTAAAAAGGTTCGGTATAATACGACATTCTTCGGTATCTGTACCCTAAAAATCATTCTTGTATTTTTTTACAATATGGTTGAGGTGCCTTATTATTACCTCTTTTTTGTATCGACCTTTTTAAGCTATGGCGTATTGCTGATGTATTTCAGGCAGGCTTATCACCCTCAAACAACAGCGGTTTAACCCTCAAACAATTCGATTCTTAAGGATGACTTTCGCGGGCATATTCCTTTTTCAGTTCAGCAATATCATTGATCAGTTTTTTGACATCATTCTCCTGGGTGCCATCGTAAGTTCCGCGGATATGTTTTTCTTTGTCGACCAGCACAAACTTCTCTGAGTGAATAAAGTCAGGAAGTATTTCCTTTTTTGTTGTATCTTCTACAGCCGTTACCAGATAGGAATGAATAGCCATCGAATACAATTGTTGTTTGTCGCCGGTAACAAAATTCCATTGCGAAGGATCGGCATCAAATTTTAGCGAATAGCGCTTCAATTGTTCAACCGTGTCGGTTTCCGGATCAACCGTATGGGATAGAATAGCGACATCATTTTGCCCACGATAGGCCTGATATACCTTAGCCATGTTTTCGTTCATTTGCGGACAAATACCTTCGCAGGTCGTAAAAAAATACTCCACTACATAAATCTTTCCTTCAAGGTCTTTATCGGTAAATGTTCTTCCATCCTGGTTGGTGAAGGAAAAAGCTTCAACATGATGACCCGGATTACCAAAAGTGGGGAGACGTTTGGGCACTTGCTTATATTGCGAATAATAATAGGCCAGAAATGCAATACCCAGCAGCATAAAGAAAGCCAGCAAAAAAAGAGCGGTTTTATTTTTCATATCGCGTGCAAAGGTAGGCGAAAAAAGAATATCTGTGCGTAAGGTGGAAATACATTGTGCTTGACTTACCATGTATATGAAAGTGAAGTAGATTCGTATCCCTGTGCTTATCTTTGCCGCTATGAATTTGCTGGATGAAATAGAATTTAAAGAAAAATGGCAGGGGATAGAACAAATGCTTCTGGAACGATTTGGTAAATTGCCGGATCTCGAAGGTATACTTTACCTGATCGGGATCAACGAATTGGGTGAAATACCGGAAAAAGATTTTACCAAAGAACAGAAGCAGGATTTAATGCATATTGCCACCTGCGCCCTGCTTGCCCAAAGTGGTTATTACGAATATGACGGACATGATACAGCCGGCTGGCCCCACTATAAACTGGTTGAAAACCCGCCTGCTGAAAGTCTTCAAAAACAGGAACTGTTGCTCAAACAACATATCATAGCCTATTTTGATGAGGAATAGATCATAACCGCAGGGCTGTCAACCAACAAAAAAAATGTGCAGAGATTTACTGCACATTTTCTATTTTTTCAAGCAAGCATCTAGCCAATGGCCGCTTCGTATCTTCTTTGCACTTCATCCCAGTTGACAACATTCCAGAAAGCATTTATATAATCTGCACGACGGTTTTGGTAGTGCAGGTAATAGGCATGTTCCCAAACATCCATACCCAGTATAGGAGTGCCTTTACATTCCGCAATGTCCATCAATGGATTATCCTGATTGGGGGTCGAACATACACAAAGCGTTTTATCTTCCTTTACGCAGAGCCAGGCCCAACCACTGCCAAAGCGCGTCATTCCGGCGTTGGCAAAATTCGTTTTGAAGGTATCAAATCCACCCAGTTCTTTTTCTATCGCCTCTGCCAGTGCTCCTGTTGGTGCCCCTTTGCCGCTGGGCATCAAAATCATCCAGAACAAGGAGTGGTTATAATGTCCGCCGCCATTATTGCGGACAGCCGGAGGCAGCGATGAAATATTCGCCATCAGTTCTTCCAAACTTTTGCCGGCATGTTCGGTATCGCCGATTGCTTTATTCAAATTGTCGACATAAGCCTGATGATGTTTGCCATGATGGATCTGCATGGTGGTTGTGTCGAAATGGGGTTCCAGTGCTTCATATGCATAAGGTAATGCAGGTAATGTAAATGCCATAATATTGTTTTTGTTTAAATGATTTGCGTGAATTGCTGTGCAAAGTTAGGCGTTTTGGTATGGTTTCATATTGTTTTTTTTGATAGGCATTTAAGTCGCTTGATGGTTTATTTGCGATGCTTTTTGGGTACGGACAACTGAATACGCTGCCATGCGTATTGTGTAATTACGGATAGTATTCATGTCTTTGCGTTATTTTTGCCGCCCCATGACGAATCAAAAAAAGACAATGCCTGAACTGCAGCGAAAATCTGTGGGTGATTTTAAAGAAAGTGAAAAAATTCCGGTGGTGATCGTACTCGATGATGTCCGCAGCATGCACAACGTTGGTTCGGTGTTTCGCACAGCCGATAGTTTTCTGGTCGAAAAAATATACCTGTGCGGATATACACCTGCCCCGCCGCATCGCGATATTCACAAAACGGCTTTGGGGGCCACCGAAACGGTGAACTGGGAATCGGTCAAGAATATTGCCGATTGCCTTCGTCGTTTACAAGCAGACGGCTATACGATATTGGCCCTTGAACAAGTACGCAATAGTATAATGATGCATCAATACCAACTCAAAAAGGGATTGAAAACGGTTTTG
>CAZFKA010000003.1:0-48831 GCA_964519155.1 uncultured Bifidobacterium sp.
CAGTCAGTGTAGTGACTGATCGCATTAACGGATTTCAGCGAAAGCATGGGGCCTTCAAATGTTGACATTCCATAACAGGTCAATGCCACCACAAACATTTTTAAAATAGGATCCTCACGTACTTTATCCCAACCACCGCGTAGGGTATAAATTCCGTTCAGCATCCCCCCCCAACTGGGTAAAATAAGCATCACGCTAAATACAGTACCCAAAGCCTGCGCCCAATCGGGTAAAGCGGTATACAGCAAATGGTGCGGACCGGCCCAGATATAAATAAAGATGAGTGCCCAAAAGTGTATGATACTCCAGCGATAAGAATATACAGGGCGGTTGACCGCTTTTGGAACAAAATAATACATTAAACCCAGGAAGGGTGTGGTGAGAAAAAACGCAACCGCATTGTGCCCATACCACCATTGCACCAACGCATCCTGTACACCTGCATATAAGCTGTAACTCTTGGTGAGTGAAATAGGTAATTCAAACGAATTTACGATATGCAAAAGGGCAACCGTAACCCAGGTGCCAATAAAAAACCAGATGGCAACATACAAATGCCTTTCCCGTCTGATGAGTATAGTTCCAAACATATTGATACCAAATACTACCCATATCAATGTTATGAGGATGTCTATCGGCCATTCGAGCTCAGCATATTCTTTACCCGTTGTATAGCCCATGATGAGCGATAAAGCCCCCAGCACAATTATGAGTTGCCAGCCCCATAAATGTATTTTGCTCAAGGTGTCGTTAAACAATCTTGTTTTGAGTACCCGTTGCAAAATATAATATGCACCGGCGAAAATGGCGTTACCCACAAATGCAAAAATCACCGCATTGGTATGCAGTGGTCGTAGCCGGCCAAATGAGGTATAGGGAATGCCAAAATTCAGGGCAGGAAAGGCAAGCTGAAAAGCAATGAGTACACCTACCAACATACCAACCACCCCCCAAAACAATGTTGCGATGCCAAACTGCTTTACAATCTTGTTGTCATAATAGAATTTCTCGAGTTGCATAATATCCGTTTTTAATTTTTTTGGTCTTTTGTATTTGCATCATCAAAAAAGATGCGATGAGCCGGTGAATAATCATCATCAAATTGCCCTCCTTTTACACCCCACACAAAAGCCAACAGAAAACAAATCGCAACTGTTAAACTCACACTAAGCAATAACACAATGATGTTCATAAATTGTTGAGTATTAAATCAGAGAACAAAAGTATACGCCACCCCAGCCCCATAAAATGCGCTGCATCAAACGCCTGTATGATATTTATCATGTTGCTGCGACAGATGATTTTTTGTGTTGCAAATGGATATTTTTTCCGCTTTTTTCGCTAACAACGGTCAACACTTGCAATTGTGGATAAAGAGGTCTATAATCAGCGTTTGGCCGAATAAAAGTTGGCCGAAAAAATGAAACGTGAACCCAGATAAGCGATGAGGATCACGCTGATAGAGGACGCCGACATCAAAATAGCGGCGATCACCGGTTTCATGCCACCACTTACCGCGATGGTGATACCGACGGTATTATACAACAACGAGTATACAAATAGGCCAATGATCAGGGTTTTGATTTGCTTTGCCGCACGAATAAAACGGTCGAGCACCGAAATGTATTCGCTGTTCATGATAATATCGGATGCAGGTGTAAACGAGAAATGCGTGTCGACAAGTGAGATACCCACATCGCTTTGGGTGAGCGCCCCTGCATCATTTAAGCCATCGCCGATCATCAATACAACGTCCTTGTTTTCTTGCAATTGCTTTATATAGTCTAATTTCATTTGAGGGGTTTGCTGAAAGCAGAGGGCTGCCTGCTCGCCAAACAACATTCTCATTTGCGGTTCTGCATTGGGGTTGTCACCGCTCAACAAACTGAGTCGACTCGTTTTCAATCGATGCAACATCGCAGCAATACCAGGCTTAACTTGTGTAATCAGGGTAAAGTGCCCGTGGATATTGTTGTCGATCGTAAAATACACACGACTTCCTTGTTGTTGCGATGATTCCTTCAGGCCCACAAAAGATGCTTTCCCCACTTTGATAAATTGATCATTGTGCCAGGCTTCCATTCCCTGGCCGGGATGTTCTTTAATATGCTCAACCGGTTGTAGGGCGATATCGGCATATTTGTTAACGATAGCCCGACTCAAGGGATGATTCGATTGTTTTAAAACAGCAATCAACAACGACAATATCGTTTCGCGTTCCGGTGCCGGAGCATGACAAAAGAAATGGATCTGTTGACTGTTGTTATCTGTTATGGTGCCGGTTTTGTCGAAAACGATATGGTTTATCCTCGCCAACTGTAAAATGCTATTCGTGCTTTTCAGAAAGAAACCTTTTTCCGCAAAAAACTGCATCATGAATCCAAAGGTGTATGAAGATGCCAGCAATAACGTGCAGGGACAAGCTACAATCAATACAGCGGTCATTGCATTCCAGGCAGCCGCAGCACTTTGGCTGTACCAAACAGCAAATGCGGAAAAGGCGATGATCAGCAGACTCAGCGAAAAATATCGACTGATTTTTTCGACATAAGAATAGGATGCAGGGGTGTCGGTTTTGCGAAAACTATCATTGTTCCAAAGTGCGGTGAAGCTGTTTTGCGCAAAGGGTTTTATGGTGATCACATCAATCGCGGAATCGAGTACCTTGCCACCGGCATAAATCAATTCACCCGGAAGAACCCGTGTTTTTTCCGATTCACCGGTTACAAAACTGTAATCGATATCACACTTTCCTGAAGCCAGCATACAATCGACCGGGATGATTTCCTGGTGTCTGATCTGTAAAATATCCCCTTCACGGATATCTTGTATTTTTTTCAAAATTTCTTGTCCGTTGGCTTTTACAGTGACAGAGATCGGAAAATATGATTTATAGTTTCGGTTGAAATTGAGTGTAGACGAGGTTCTCGACTGCAATGCCCTGCCTATGAGCATGAAAAACACTATTCCACTCATACTGTCGAGATAACCGGAGCCGGTACCGGAAATGATTTCAAAAAGACTTCTGCTGAACGTGATCGTGATTGCAAGGGCAATAGGGACATCAATATTGACTGTCTTTTGTTTGAGACTGTAAAATGCATTGACAAAAAATTCGCGTCCGCCAATCAGCAAAACGGGAATAGATAGTGCAAGACTGATATACCGAAAAAATGCAGCCAATACCGGACTGTCGACTGCTTTCAAACCAAGGTATTCCGGAAAGCTGATCAACATGATATTCGCAAAACAAAATCCCGCAACCCCTAGTTTGAGATATTGGTGTTTTCGATTGCCTTTTGTCTGGCCTTCCTCCTCATCTTGTAAAGTGATATAGGGTTCATATCCGATACTCCCCAGTAATTCAGCCACCTGTCGAAGGGTAAGTTGTCGATGGTCGAACGATATGTTGACCCGCTTGTCGGTAAAGTGGACCTGCGACGACAAAATGCCGGCATGCAAACGATGAAGATTTTCGAGCAGCCATAAACAAGAACTACAATGCATTTGCGGAAGATAAAGACTGACCCGGCTTTGCGACTGATTTTTAAAACTGAGTAAGCGGTTGACCGTGTCATCATCATCGAGAAATTGAAATTTCTTTTGATTGACTTCCCGCACGGGATTGCCGGGCATTACATTGTAACAGTAATAGTCTTCGAGCTGATGATTACTCAAAATGGAATAGACGGTCTGACAGCCTGTGCAACAGAAAATTTTGTCACCGGAAGCGATCGAATCGTCAACACAGACGTCACCGCAATGAAAGCACGATATTTTTTTGGCTGTGATCATGCGGTTTCAATGAGAACGGTCTTGCAACCGCTGCATGATTTGAATCTTCTGTAATATCCGCTATCTTTTATCATTTGCAAGGCTGCGGCCTGATCAGCAAATTCGGTCAACAGTGAATTCAATTGGTCAATAGATTCAATGTTGGCATCGTTGGCAAAGAGGTTGTTTAAGAAGTTTCTGGCATCCTGTACAGCCTGTAACATGGCCGTGTGGTGCTGTTTAACCGCTTTGAACGGAGCACAAGTTTCCGATTTGCGATCGTTTTGAAGCAAATGGTCAAGAAATGGAAAAAGATCCTGCTTGTCTTTTCGATACAGGCATTCAAATTCTCTGACCATGATATTGAGATATACATCCAGCCCTTCGATACTGCAGTTTTCACTGAGGGCCTCTGCACCCGATTCTATTTTTTTGAGCAGTGAAAATGCCCCGGGATACCAATCGTTGAATAATTTTTCGCTGAAAGTATCAAAAGAGAGGTCTTTAAGCGCGTGTGCAGAAAAGGCTGGCGTTTGCATATGCTGAAAAATATTTCAGCAAAAATCCGATGCTATGCAGGCACTACGTATGATTTATTCACGACAAAAATATGATTTTTGTCATATCCGCTTTCGGTAATGTTCAGGGCTTACTACCGGCTGTATTCATCATAGTATTTTTCCGCGTGATTTTCATATCGCTTCAGCAGATCGATATTTTCCTTTTCCAATTCGGTAAGGTTGCTCCTTACGTCTACGTTCACGGGGATATACCATTCAACGATATTGTCGAAAATATACCGCATGCGACGATTGCGAAATGAATAGCCATGACGGGCATAAATGGCATTGCGGATCAGTTCGAGATCACCTTTGTACAGATTTTCAACATCCTTTTTAGTTAACTTTTGTTTTGAAGCATTGAGTTTTGTTACCGCGAGTGTGATCGACTCATAGCTTCCTTCCTCATCGGTTTTACCATCATACAATCCGGCACCTGATATACTTTCATCAAAATTATTGTCGGCATTATATGCAAAGGTTTTTTTGACCAGGTCAAACTTTCGAATGGGTACGGCAGCCTGTTTATTGTTGCAATACCATTTACCACTTGCAGTGAGTTTTACTGTGTCTACCATAAATTCGAAACGGCCGTCATTGATATCATCACCGGGTTCATTGGCTTTGATCTGAAAGGTCGATCCCTCTTGTTCGTATGTTCCGCTAAAAGGACGGTCTTTTCCCGCAATGATGCTATGCCCCTCTGCTTTGCCATTTTCCAGACCTGTAACAGAGATATTGATCAGGTTCGAAAAAGTACCTTTTTTGCTATGATCGATCTCCTCGGCTTCGAATGCACCTACGTATGATGCATAATAGGTATGCTCAGGCTTTACATGGCTTACTGTTTTTTCAACTTCTTTTTGGGGAGTGGCTTCGGGCGATTTTGCTGTTTCACTACAGGCAGCCAGCAAACTAAGCAGTATAAGTAGTGTGTGGTTTATTTTCATGTTTAATGGTTTTTAATATGATATATTCTGCCACAGCAAGGTTGATCACCCAGCTCAGCCAGGCTACCACACGATAGGTATCCATGGGGGGCGGATGAAACAAATATACTAAAATAAACTTCCACGCCCGCAAGGTAATGGCAGATAAGGTGAGGGCAAAACTACGGATCATCCATTTGCGATGGGCAACAAAATTTTTGCTTTTGGCGTTACGCACCGCTTGAAAGGTACTGTAAAACCATAGTCCTGCAAGGAGGCAAAAGCCCAATTGCGAACTGAACCCACCGTTTGCATAAATGCCCATCACGAATCCTGATGGCGCAACCAATACCAACACAATTAACACATAGATCCAGCCGGACAAACGATGCAATTTTTTATGCACGCGCAACAGATACGGACTAAATTGTATCAGCCCGGCCGGTAAAACCAGCATTGAAGTGTATACATGGGTGAAAAAGGCAATGCGATAATGCAGCATGCCAATTACATCCTGCTTGATTTGCAGAAAGGCAACATCGGTGTGGTAAGGAATGTATTGTATCATGATCAGCCACATCTTGTAACAAAAGAACAAGTAGACCAATGCCAGCAAACCATAACCATACAAGTTTCGGATGTCCTTCATTTTATTTCATTGCGTTTCCAACGGGATGAGCCGGCGGATAAATTTTTTCGGATAATATTTGCTTGCCATGCAGTAGCGCGTGGTAATAAGATTTGATTTCTTCACTCATCACAAATTGCCGGCCGGGGATATTCAGAAAATAACTGTGGTTACTACCCACTGCCTGATGAAAATTGACATAATGTGCTTTTTTGCTGAAGGGATATTTTGGTTTACTACCAAGTTTCCGGTTGCCCGAAATTAGCATGGCACCACCGAGTTTCCGATCGGCTGGGTTATAATGGATATACACTGCTCGTGCGAAATCGATCTGTTTGATCCAGCGGGCATGTCCTTTTCGGTTGACACAGGCAGCATTGAAAATAATATTGTCGATAAAAACCTCGTGCCGAAATATAGCTGACCGGTTTTCAATCATCATTTTTCTGAACATCAGGTTGCCCATACTGTGCAAAAAAATATTGATACTGACATTGTCTAATCGATCCGTTTGTTGTTTGATCGTCTGGATTTCCTGCAAAAAGTTTGTGTATTGTGTGCAGGAGCGTATTGAATTCTGCAATGAAAAATAATAGTTTTTTCGTCCGCTCAAACGACTATCGATACTGGCATAATCGAACATGATCACATTCACATCGTAGGTATTTTCCATCAATATGGCCCGCTGTAAATTCCCGGCAAAAGTTTTGCCCATGCCTTCGGTATACAGTACCCAATTTTTTTTGGGCATGAGTGCAATGCCGTTCAGCAGGTCTGGTAATGCGTATACCATAAGGGTATCATGCACCGGACAAACCATTAAAATATGTCGTTGTGTGGTATCGCATGCTTCGTCGGCAAACATTTTTTGTTGTGGCAGAATATGTCGATTGCTCACGATCAAAAAGCTGCCCGGCGTATAAATCGGTGGCTGATGTTGTTGGAAGATTATTTTCTGCCAAATGCTATCACCGGTTTGGCCGGCCAATTGCTTTTTTATTTTACCAGCTCTAGCAGAAAAGCTGACAAAAAGAAAGAGTACAATTGAGCAAACGCGTATCATGTCACTGCAAATTTAATCCGATTTAACGCTAATCCGATGATCGATTCTTTTTAGGCTATGCTTAACTGATTAACATGGGGCCGTGTCCTTCACCTAGTTATGATTTTCATGGGCTTTTACGATAAAATGAATATCTTTGTTGCCTGCATGAAGCAACGAGCGGTATATCACTCCCTGTTGGCCTTACGTCAGCAACAAAAGAAGGCATTTGCCGTATTGGTCGACCCTGATAAGGTAGACCAGACGGATATGCAAAAGCTGGCGGGTCTGTGTAATGAGGCGGGTGTCGATTATTTATTTGCCGGGGGGAGTCTTGTATTATCGCAACATCTCGACGAATGCATTCGTTCTTTCAAATCAAACAGTGATATTCCGGTGATTCTGTTTCCCGGTAGTCCTTCACAAGTCAGTCGCTATGCGGATGCCTTGTTTTATCTCTCCCTCATATCCGGCAGAAATGCTGAATTGCTCATCGGTGCGCATGTGGTGTCGGCCCCGATGGTAAAAGCCAGCGGGCTAGAAATTATTTCAACCGGTTATATGGTCGTTGATGGAGGTGCCCCTACTACGGTTTCCTATATGAGCCATAGTGCACCGATACCGCACGACAAAAATGATATTGCCGTCTGTACGGCTATGGCCGGAGAAATGCAAGGCAAACATGTTTTATATATGGATGCCGGCAGCGGAGCCCGGGTTCCTATCAGTGAAGGGATGATCAGTAAAGTGGCCACGCATACCGACTTACCCTTGATTATAGGCGGAGGTATCCGAGAAGCAGAAAAAGCTTATCGCAATTGTCAGGCCGGAGCCGATGTAATCGTTGTCGGTAACGCCATCGAAAAAGATTTGGGATTGATTAAAGAAATGGCTTCTGCCGTACACCAAAGCAGTGTAAAGGTCTAAGGCTCTTTTTTTTTATTTTACCGATCGAATGCATACTTTATCTTGGTATATCGTACCGGGAGCTAATTGACAATATCATTTATAACATCCTGCAAGGTATCAATCAAAGGCTGAATAATTTCTGGTTCCGGAGCTTCTTCCGTTTCAAAGGCAACGATCATTCTTTCGTCATCGTACTGGCAGCGGATATTTATGGGCGCACCGGAGCAATTGTATATTTTAAAACCGGCTTCAGGGGAAATATAACGGAATAAAAAATCGCTCCGGCAATCTTCGCCATCAAGTTGTATACGACGTGGTTCATCAAACTCCTCCGAATTCAGATCGCCTGAAAGCGAGTAAAAATAGCCATCTTCGAGCTTAGCGATGATCTGGATCCGCGTATTGTCTATCAATTCATTGCTGATAAAACCCGCGAATTTTTTGTTTGCATTTTTGCAGGTCGAAATCAGGTAGCTGTTTTTATTGTGTTTTGAATTTTTCAACGCATGATAAATGATCTTCCGTTGTGCTAATTTCAACCGGTTATTATCTGATGCCTGAAATTTTCCGAAAATGCGGTTGTATTCGTCAAACTGCGTTTTGTCTTCAATTACGTAATTGGCATTCACAAAGCCATATTGATAATGGCCACGGAGATAATCGAAAAATCCGATTGGTTCAAAAAGAACTTTTCTGAAATCATATTTTTTCGCACTGCTGTCGATCGATAAGGGATAAATGTCAAGGTCGTGCGCAATCAGTTCCGTATAGGTTTTGGTTTTATTGTTCGGCAATAAGGCAAAATTGGCAACGGTTTTTCCTTGCTCATCTCTCACGGCTACATTTTGCGTCAGCGTATAAATTCGATGCATTTTTTGAAATTGCATGTATTGCCACATCAGGTAAACACCGCCAAGGAGCAGTACAGCTACGATGCTTCCCAACAGATAGCGAGTCAGTGGTCGTTTGGCTTTTACAGGGGCTGCTGCAACCTGTGTCTGCAATGGCGTGCTGGTTTGCGCCCCCACAGGTTGTACTGATTTTTCAATCACTACAGGCTTGGAATTCACCGTTTTTGCAGTGCTGAACAGTCTCTCTGTCTCTCTAATTTTTTCGGCATCAAATTGCCAATAGGCATACAGTTGCTGAAGATTTTGTTGTATTTCGCTTTCATTCAGGGATGCCCATTTATTCAACAATTCCGTTGGTGCTTCTGTACCGTTTTTCATACGATACATAAAGCCGATATAGGCAATGATATTTAGTTTCGTGATCACGTAATAATTATTTTTGAAGATAAAAAAATTCGGGACATCAGTTTTTGGGTAGGTTGGTTTTGTATTTTGAGAGCAGCCTGATCAGGATATCATTCGGCACCGGTACCGTGGCATGTCGGCATTCGAGCGTCAACGTGAGCCCTTTTTCATTTTTCTTAATTTCAAATCCATGATCGTTCAGATCAAATTCGGTCAAGGCTTCGTTACCATTGTATAATTCTGGTGCCGATTGGTCGTTGGCGGTATAGGTAAATAATAACGCATCGCCATCTTCTTTGTTGCTGATTCCACCTGCATATGCAATCGACATTAATTTGATCAGCGTATCTTTTTGCATACGTGTCATACAGGTTTCATCGAAAACCGCTTTTTCTTTTTTGATCATAGTGTTGTTGACATCGGGTATTTCCTTTTTTACCATAAAAGAAAAACTGAGCACCAAAGCTATCAGGGTGCAAACGATAAAAGCAGTAATCTTCAGCGCGTTGTGTTTATTCATGATTTTTTCCAAAGTATTGTAAAAAGGTTCTCGATTGCATACAGGTGCTGGCAATATCAAGTACTAAGTTCCAGTCGAAATCGCGGTTATTGTCAACAACAAAATAAATTGAATACACTTTGACATCAGTTCCGATATTCGCCGCATTTGTCATATCCTTATTGGTGACAGTCAGTATCAGCCTTCGTGAACTGGCCGCACCCGAACTTTCTTCGTTGATGGTGCCTGTTTTGGCGTATAAAAATAAACCGGAAGCTGCACCATTCAGCGCTTGCAATCGCGTACCTGTGCCGGATTGAATCACTTTTTTCATTCCGGTAAAGACATTGTTGGCCAAAAATTCGTTGAACTCTTGTCTTGTCCACGAAGAATCGATTTGCCAGTCCAGTTTTTCAGGCAGTTGACGGGAAATACCGGCATGATAATTTCGGTTTTGTGTAAACAAAGCATTATACATTTCAAGCATTTTGTGTGGAGTCAACTGGTAGGGATAACCACCGAGCGTGGGTGTTTTCAATCCCAGATTGAAATTTTCATTCAATTCATTTTTGTGTTTCGACGAAATAAAATGGCGCATCCTTTGCGGAAAGCTACTCGCTTCAGGTAATACCCAGATCGAATTTGTAAAGTTATTTTCTTTCAAGCGATTATTGGTGACACTGTCAAAGAACAATGTTTTGCCGGTATGCATGGGTGATCCGTCCTGTTTGTCAATATCTGATGTGGCCACATTGAGGTTACCCGACATTCCCCTGGCCAGCAAACTGTTTTCGTTGGCAAAATAAGATCTGCTTCGGTGCGCAGGATCGCTATAAGGCCATTTTTTATCACTGAAGTTCGGCAAATACCAAATGGTTTCGTCGAGTTGCAATTTCGGAAATGTATTTTTTTTGCCTTGTCGGGTCAATACATTTTTCAAACTCAATTGATGTTGTGCATCCGCAAAATCGCTTGTGGCATACGACCCTAAAAACAAAATTACTGAGTGAAAAAAATTACTTGAGTGTTCAATGTATTCCGGCAAGCCAATCATTGTATTGCCGTAGTGTTCGATATTTTTCCATCCCTGGGCAATTGGCAATCCGGCATAGCTGCTTTCTTCTGCCACCACACTTTTGATATACATCAGTCGTTCCCATTCCAGTTTGGCCTGGCTGGCAACCGCGGCTAAAACGGCAGGTTTGATAGAAGACCCGGGACCCAGATGCAGGCTAAGCAGGTTGGCATTGCCCCATTGTTTTCGCTCTTTATTGGTATTGCTGTAGAAGAAATGATCTTGTTGTTGCCGATATATTTTTTGCGGATCATTGGGATCGAGTTCTGTGCGTAGTCCATTGAAATCGTTCATGGTACGGATATACCCATCGCCATCTGCCGCGATCACCGAAAAGTTGAATTTTTTATTCTTCTTATTCAATGCGCAAGCTTTCCTGATCTTGTTTTGTATATCGTTGCTCAGGTTATAATCGATACTGATCGGCATCACTTTCTCAGGCGTATTTTTAAAAGGTGTTCGTAAAGCCTGTGTCAGATGGTAGACCCAGAAATTATTTTTTCCCTGCGAAAAAATTGCGCGATAGGCATTGTTGACCCATTTGTGGGAAACAAAATTAACGCCATTGGTATTGAACGAAATATCGAACTTGTTTTTATGGGCATCTACAGTCACTATATCGCCATGGTTGAACGCTTTGCTGAAATTGACTGCAGATTGTATCTGGGTATTTGCCTCTCTTTTTTGCAACAGCAATGTTGTCTTGGTTTTGTATTGGTTATGTACATCAATGATCGCTCTGGGTCTTGCTTCTCCATCAAGCCATGTTGCCGGTAGTATCGCCAGTGATAAATTATTTTGCTGATCATTGGTAAAAAAAGGCAAGGCAATGTTGTTTCGGTCACGAGCATAGGTTAGGGACGTTGTAGTCATTTGTTTTGCATCGGCTTCACATACCACCCCATGCCAAACTTTGCGATTGTCGCTGATCGGAAGCGTCAAATAAAGTGTATTATTGTATTCCGCCCTGAACCGGCCCTGATCAAACCGGATATACAACGGATTATTGATCCGCATCGCTGAGGCAGGGTCTTTTTCCCACAACCTGAAAATGCTTTGAGTATAAGGTTCACGGAGGGCTGTACTGTATAATTGCCGGTAGCGTTCATCTTTTGTCACAATCTTGCAAAGCTGGTCGTAGTTCACTTTTTTGCGACGCATATCCAGGCTATCTTGAACAATGGCTAATACATTATCAAATTGTTGTTCGATATGTGTTTTCGTACTGTTCACCACAACATTGAAATTGTTTTGGTTCAATTCATTTTTAATGACGGTTAGTGCTGAGGTTACCACTATCAAGCCAAATAGCATCAGGTATCTCGAAAATGCCAGTTCGGTTTTGATCGAGAGCACATTGTAGGTCGCGGGTTGCTGAATCAGTAAAATGAGAAAAAGCATAAGTGGCAACAGTACACTCAGTTTACTGGTCAAACTCAGGAAGGGATAATCCTGACCGAAAAAAACAAAACGGTTAGTAGACGTGAGCCAGACAAACAAACACAGCGTGAAAAAGATCAACATCGGAATTAAACCCGCGTAAGTTGAGGGTTCAAACAAGGCGTCTTGTTTTTTGATTTTGTACGAAACCAAATAAAATACTAAGGGTAAAATACAAATGATCAGGATCAAATACATGTTGACCGCACCCCATTCTCCAATAATGAAACGGGCAACCACCACATCACGCGTTTGGGTATTGTAGTTTACCCCCACTTTCGTAAACGATTTAAAATTGATGGGTTTGTGATAGTCAAATTCATTCGAAATATAGGAATTGATAAACCATTGATTCTCGGCTGTTTCAATGATCTTGCGGGCACTGAAACTCGAATAATCATTTTGTTCGAGCAGGTCGCTCACCGCCTGATGAATAATAGAAGCACGGTACTGAACGTGCTTGATTTTATTGCTGATCTTTTGACCAACAAATGCTCTGCTTTGAGGAATGGCAATGATAAGAAGCCAGACAGCCGTCAGCATCCACGAAGCCTGACGGAGTTTTTTTGATGATTCATCAAACAAATTGATCACCGCCGTAAAAAAGAGCAACACAACCGCTATAACTATCAGTTTGTAGGTCAGAAAAAAATAAAACAGCGACTTGACTACAATAAAAACGAAGTAAAGCAACAAAGCCCCGACACCATATATCCAATAGTTCCATGGTCGGGTAAACATGTCGAAAATGCCGTTTTTGCCAATCGATTTTTTCAGAAAATTCAGGAGAATATTTTTGAGTAAAACAAAGAGAATAAACAGCACGCAATATCCCCGGTCGGCCATTGCAAAAAAAGCAATGCTGATCAGGGTGAGGTTAAATGTTGGATTTTTGACAAGATAGAAAATATAGGCCCGTATGCGGTCAACAAAACTCGATTGATATTTTTGGTCGATATGACGCAACCGGTATTGTTCGTTCAATGACTGAGCATAGAAAATATACAGGAGGGTGGGCAGGAGAATTGTCGCTATCCGCTTTAGAAAATCTATCGGTAAAAATGACATCACGCCGCACAGCACCAATAGCAGGCAATAGGAAGCGATCAGTTTGCTTTCGGTTGACCAGGGGAAACGATGCAAAAATCCAAAAACGAGTACGGTTTTTGAAGCGTCAGCATTTTTACGTCTGCGCTGCCATCTTCGGAAGATCGCGATAAACAAAAATATAAAAAAGGTAAAAACCAATGTGGCCGGAACCGGAATATCAACCCCGAGAATATTGAAATCAAATTGACGGAACGTATTTTCCAATTCGTAATTTGAAATATTTTCCAATGGCGGAAAGGTAGCGATACGCCAATACAGTATAAATCGAACAACGATGAGTGAAAAGATCACGAAGAGGGCGATGGGCTGAAAGCGGCGCAAACTGCCTGCATGAGAGAAAATGGTAAAAGCAGTAAAGAGCAAAAATAAAATGAAAGTATACCACACAACACGGTGATACGAAAATCCATTATCAGAAAAGTCGCGTAGTTTAAAATGATATTTCAGGTTCTGGCGTTCATTGCGTAAATAAAAAGTATTGTTGATGGCTTGTTTGTATTTCACGCCCCCGTCGAAACGATCAACAAAATTTAATTGCATACCTTGCGTGGGGTTGCCACTGATATACTCGATCAATCCATTGATACGGCTGTTGTCGGTCAAACTGCTGTTTTCAAAACAAAACCCCTCCGGCAGATTTGTCTCTTTCAATTGTTCGTTTTGGTTACAAATGAAACGGGTACATTTTGTGCCGCTAGCACTTTCACCCGGGGATGACAAGTAATAGGTATTGGGGTAGTCGAAGAATAAAGCGTGTTCATTTTGCAGGGTGTCGAGATGCATCTCAGCCTGGTGATGCGCAAATCCAATGTAGAATTTCTCCTTGGCCCCCACAATGAAATTGCCCGAATTGACCAGTTCCTGCCCGTGGCTGAGTAGGCGGTAATCGCCGATGGATGCTGTTTTGAAGAGAATATAATTTTTGTCGGATTTACTTTTGCTGTTGGCTAATATGTAAATGCTTCCGGCTTCTTCCAGTATCTCATTCAATAGTTCATAATCGCCTGCCGATTGATAGCTGGCACCTTCCGTTTCATTAAAAAAATTACGGAGACTTAGCCCATATTGTAATGGCTTGCGGGTAAAACGGATTGATGCACTGCCTTTCGATTTGCCGAGTTGGCCGAGTAGTTCTGTATTTTGCGACGTGATGTTGACCACAAATTCATCCAGGCTTTTGTTAAGTGAGCGGTGTTGAATACGTAGATCGTTTTCACCATTGCTGATGATACATTGATTCACTTCAGCTCCCGGTAAGGCATTTACCACATGAAACTGATCGCGTCCGGTTTTCTGAAAAATAGGTTCATCAAAGTGCTCTGTTTGCAACAAATAGCCATTGGCATGTTTGCGAAACTGAATGGCAGCGTATCCTGAATCATCTTCGTCGTGATAGGCAAACGAAGCTTTGTCGGTAAAACTAATAGCATAATGATTGAGCCCATGATGATCGGTGTTTTTAAAATACGCATTAGCACCGGGTTTCATTACTCTTTTTTCGGTGATCAGCGCAGCAAAGAAAATAATCAGTAACAAAGGCAGCGTGATGAAGATGTGGCGCTTGTTGTGGGCGTTTTCATAATCGAGTGAAGGGTTCGCACGTTCAGCCAGCGCAATCTCCCGTTCACTGTGCAAGTTCACGATGAAGTAGGTGATGCACGATAGAATAACTGTCGCCAGAAAGAAACTGATGGTGGTGGTAAACAGATAAACCGGATAGAGCACCACAGGTAAAGTCAGTAAAAGCAAATAAGGAAGAATTTTTTTCATACATCCAGCCTGTTCAAGGTATATCCCTGAAAATTAGTTTGATCAAGACCTTGTACGCCGTTTTTCTGCAGGATGCCGATCAAGGTACTGATCTGATCGGGGATACTGTCTTTATTGGTTTGGGCGTTTATGTCGGTATTGGGTTGGGCGATACGTCGACCGCTGATTTCGTCAATATTGCGCCGATCAAAAGATTGCTCGATATCCAATCGCATTCGCGTGATTGCGGTCAGTTGAGCAGTAGCTTTTAACGCAAAAGCAATGGCCGATTTTTCGTCTTTGCGACCAATCGCTTCCCAAAAGCCACTGATGATCTTTTGATTGACTGCCGTGAAATAGTTTTTGTCAAATTGCTTACGGTCTTCGGCTTCGTCATACAAACGATCGAATTGCTGTTGCAGCGAAGCAAAGTCTTTTTGCAATTGTTTCAATTGAGCATTTTTTTTATCGGTTTGTCCTTCCGCTTGTTCAAACGCGATTGCATGATCTTCTTTACCGATCTGTGGTTTTTGTGATCGGTTTCGTCCCAGAAAGAAGCCCGCAACCATACCGATTAGGGCGGAAATAGCCGGCCATAGAAAAGCAGGTTGTTTGCTTTCCTCGTGCATCTGTTCGCTGCTACTGGTCAGTTCTTCAACAGCCGGGGAGGCCGTGTTTTCCGGACCTGCACTATCACTTATCCCGCTGCCTGTTTTTTCATTGGTCAGTTTGATCCCCCTGAGTTCAACGGCTCTCGCCACTAGTTTTTCTGCAAGCATCGCAGGGCTCACCTGGTAATACTCACTCAACGCTTTTTGCTGTATTGCATTCAACATGAGTGTCTGTGCAAAAGCATTTTTGCCGGCTTCAGTAGCAAATTGCCATTGCCCGTTTTGCGATACAAGGTCAAATGATTTGGCTCCTTGACCATCAATACGCACACTCACTTTTTTATGCTGCACCTCTATCAACGCTTCATGTGGGTAGCCTTTAATTCTTCGTTCGGCCGGTTGCGCACGGGTCATTAGGGTTAAACTTACACCCAGACAAATCCCCAGGAGGGGTTTAAAATTTAAGTTCATCGAATGTCGGTTTTGAAGGTTGCGGTGGTATTGGTGGGGCTTCATTGGTTTGAAAACGGCGGATATCAGCCTGCATACTTTCCAGGTAATCGGTGTCGATATAATTGGGAAACAGTGAAGGAATGATGGTATGTTTATCAATATCAGCGAGTTCGAATGTATTTTGCAGGGCATTGATTCTGATCACTTTTCCATCGATCAGGTGTCGTAATACATAGCCTTCTGAGGTGTATTCGATTTTGATTTCCGATCGCGGCTGTATGCTGTCGTAAAAGTGTTCATCGTTTGGAATACTGTATGACTTGGCTCCGATTTGAAAAGTGGAATTCCGGAGTTGACTGGCTTTTAACGCATTATTCTGACTAAAGATATACGTTGTTTCTTCGCCTTCGATGCTTCCCAATAATTTTTTAACCCGGTCGTATACCGTCAGTTTTTGTTTCGCCGTTTGTGTTGTGCCCGGAGAATGGGCAGTAGCCGGTGTTTTTATTTTTTGAATCGGATAGCCGATCACTTCCGAATTGACTTGCATACTGCGATTAAATACGCCTTTAATGCAAACATCTTTAAGCTCATTGTTGCGTAACCTGAAAATGTGTTGTTCGGCCACACCGAGACGGTTATTGAGTTTTTGTTCAAGTCGTTTTTGCAGCGGTTGAAACAAAAATCCCCGGCCCGTCATGATTGCACCCTGGTATTGTATTTCAGGCATTGCCTTGCGCAGAATTTCCAGACTGCTGATCACTTTTTCGGTGATCGTTTCTATGGCCACTTCAATGTATTGATAAAAATCTGCCACATTCTCAATCTGTTTCAGGATATCGATAATGGTATTGATATCAACACCCGATTCGGTAATATCTTTTAGTTTGATACTACCCGAAGATGCTTGCTGCCATTGCGAAATGACTTTTTGATTTTCACTGAATTTCTTTTTGAGTTTTTCCAGTTCATTGAAGAACTCATTGCGTACCGCCAAATCATTTTTCAACGGTTCGAGAATTTTTGTCCTGATCGCTTGTTGCACAGCCATATCATCCGGATGTTGCTGTCGGATGAAATGTATCAGGGTTTCAAAAATGGCGTTGGTGATCAAGTTGCCTGCCCCTGCAAAACCGTTTCGATAGACCGGCACAATTTTAAATAGATCTTCCTGTCCGGTTTTGACAACCGAATAATCCGTAGTGCCTTTTCCGGCATCAATCACTATATATTGTTTGCCGGCCTGAAGTGAAGATTCCGGTTTGCTCATATAACCGATCAGCGCTGCATCACTTTCCGAAATGGTCAGCACTTCATAACCCGCAAGATGGCCAATATGGTTTTGTTGAAAGCCGGCGAGTATTTCCCGGATATTGTGTTGAATTACGCGTACCGATTCACTATCGTAAATATTGGGTACCAATAAAGTGATTCTCACAAAGCGTTCCATTTCATTCAATGCGAAATCTTTTTGGATATAGGACTCCAACAAACGCATCAAAACCGAATTGTGTACTTTTTCGGCAACATAGTTTAAATGGATACTGGCCGGATAGTTGTTTTTTGTGATTCGGAATTTAATATCTTCCAATAGGTCGTGATGCCCGTGTATGATCTTGAGATTCGGAAACTGGTAATGTTTGTTGTCGTCCTGTGTGAGCGATTTTCCACTCGATTTATCGACCAGCATTTTTAAATTCTCTTCCGGATTGCGAAGAAATTTTTCAGTATTGAATAAGGTGTCGACATTGCCCAGGTCTGATTTTACAAAAAAGATGGATTTAAAAAAACGGGTTCCTTTTTCTTCCTGATAAAAATCGGCACGGGTATCGGCAGCGATCAGCTGTTTGCTGATCATCAGATTTTTTATATTTTCAAAAAGGTCTTCATGTACAGGCATAGCCGGATTATTCAGTTGTTGCTGATAGGCTGATACGGCAAGTTGCGATGCCTCAGAGCCAAAGTCGAGCGCTACCCCTAAAAATTGTCGTGGATGGCAAATATCAATTTTGATGGTTTTTGAAAAATTACCAAAACGGATATGGATCAGTATGTTTTTCAGATCAAAGAAGTTTTCGCTCAGCCGATTCACTTTTGCGTCGAGATAAATGCCGGCAGCACTGTGTGTGCAAACGAAACTGATGTCTTGTGAACCGGGATCAAACGCAATTTTTTGCTGCGGCGGTATTGCGGCTGCTTGACGGTTTTGCTCCTCTTCAGCAGCCAATGAATCAAAAAAAGATTTCTTACGTGGAGCTGGTGTAACCTCGTTTTGCAGGACAACCGCTTGCTGGCTGAGTGAAATTGTGATTTCATTTTCCGATGCACTAAAATCAACCTGTAAATCTTTTACCGGAAGGTCATAGCCATTTTCCTGGAAGCAAATCAAGGTATCAGTTGTCTTGATCGAAAAGACATTGAATACATTGGTACGGTCAAATTCCACGACAAATTCGGGCATCGTGTTCGGGTCGACACGCTCTGTCAGTTCGCAGATCCATTGTCGCCGGTTGTTGATGGTAGTGAGCAGTGAATACATCAGTGTATGTAGTATTTGGTTTTGCTGTCAGCCTGCGGCTGAAACGGTATACAAACTTAGTACTAATTTTTTGCTATGCATCATCAAAACGACCCTCAAAAAAGCTGCGGGGTGTCAATTTTTTTAATTTTAACATTCCTTACCGCGCCGGCAGTTTTCTGTAAACATCAGTTGTATTTCGGAAATAGTATTATTTTTGAGATCATTATTCATCAACCATGAAGCCATCATTCCTTTTATTTTGTTTATGCTGTATACTGCAATCATTCGCACAAACTTCTGCGGATGTTACTTTTCAGATTTCAACAGTGACAACAATTTCACCCCCCAGTATCAAACTGACTTGGCATAAAGTGTTAAATGTAAATACCTATAGTGTGCACAGAAAGCTTCGTCACGAAACCGTATGGACATCACTGGCCGCCAATCTGCCCGTTACCGATACTTTTTATACCGACAATACGGTATCGCCCGGTGTAGGATACGAATATCGTGTCAGCAGTCCCGGGTTGACCGCAACCGGTTTTATTTACGCCTCGCTTGATTTGCCTGCCGATCATCATTTAGGCAAGATCATTGTACTGGTCGATAGCAATTATGTAGTACCGCTGGCGAATGAGATCAAAACGTTTGAACGAGATCTTATAAGTGAAGGTTGGACCGTGGCGCGGCTTAATGCGGGCAGAACTCAAAGTGTGAACAGTATCAAACAGGCTATCAGTACAATTTATAATACAGCACCGAACTGGGTAAAGGGAATAGCCGTCATCGGGCATGTGCCGGTACCTTATAGTGGTTCGCTCAATCCGGACGGTCATCCAGATCATAGTGGTGCCTGGCCTGCCGATCTTTTTTATTGCGATACCTTATCAAGCTACTGGACAGATGTAAGTGTTAACAATGTAGCAGCAACCCGTCCTGAAAATGTCAACATTCCGGGCGATGGAAAATTTGATCAAACCACCATCGCACAACCGCTGATGTTTATTGGTCGCGTAGATGTGTATGATATGCCCATCTTCAGTTCTAACGATACTTTGCTTATGCAACGTTATCTGGCCAAAGACCATGAATACCGTACGGCAGCGAAATCCTACCGTATGCGTGCCCTTATCGATGACAATTTTGGTTATTTCAGCGGAGAAGCATTTGCACAAAATGGGTACCGAAATTATTCGGCACTGTTAAGCCCCGATAGTGTAGTGAATGGTGATTATTTTACTGATATGAAAACCGGTTCTTATCTCTGGAGTTATGGCTGCGGTGGTGGATGGTATCAGGGTGCCGGAGGAGTGGGCAATACCAACAATTTTCAAAGTGATACCGTACAAAGTGTGTTCACGCTGCTGTTTGGGTCCTATTTTGGTGATTGGGACAACCAGAATAATTTTTTGAAAGCACCCTTGGCCAGCCCGGCTCCGACATTGGTTAATTTCTGGGCCGGTCGTCCGAATATTTTTATGCACCATATGGGATTGGGTGAGCCCATCGGAAATACTTTTTACGAAACGGTAAAAAATGTAAATGTATATTCCCCAACCGGCTATGGGTATAAATTTGTGCACCAGGCTCTACTCGGTGATCCCACGCTAAAAATGTATCCTTATAAAGGACCGTTTGGTTTGGTGAGCAATACGATTAACGGTGGGTCTGTAACGACACTCACCTGGCTCGACTCACCCGATCCGCAAGTGTTGGGTTATTACGTTTATCGCTGTCAATCGCTAACCGATAGTTTTAAATGTCTCAACGCGAATTACCTTACGGGTACATCGTTTAATGACAGTACTGCCCCTCAAGGGAAGAATATTTATATGGTACGGGCGGTAAAGTTGCAACATACAAATACGGGTACATTTTACAATCTTAGTCCGGGTATTATGGATAGTGTAACGATTCAAACGCCTTTTGGCCTGGCCGATCAAACGGTTGATGAATTGGATATTACGGTGTATCCCAATCCAGCCGATGAATTTGTGCAGATCAGTGCGGCTTCGTCAAACATCAACCAGATCAAAATTTTTGACGCCGGCGGGCGAATTGTTTTCACCGATCAAACCAAACGGGCGAACTACGTGCTTAAGACAAGCCAATGGCCGACAGGACAGTATTTTATCCACATAGAGACCGCCAAGGGAATTTGTACCAAAACGATTCAAGTAGCGCCAACAACAAAATAGAAGCGAAGTGTGAAAAAATAGTGGTGCCTTGTCTTTGTTAATCAATATCCCATATAAAGGCCCCGTCTTCCGCTACGCAATGTATAGGTATTCCCGTATTTGCAAGTTGGCTTCGTTTGTCTTGCAAAGTCCAGACAGGAACACTGGCATCCAATACGATCTGATGTGGACGAATATTTCGGTTTAGCCAAACAGTATCGATCACACATTTTTTACTGATGATCAGCAAATCTGTTTCTATCGGAGTGCTCATTTCAAATCGATTATTTTCGATGCGGATCACTTTTTTATTGTTGAAGCAGCATAACGCAACACCATTTTTTTGCCGTAGCGCAATAGGCGATTGCGCGGCTTCAGCTACCGAAAAAAATGTATGCGCAGGGTGGAAAACATATTTCTCATTTCGTGTTTCTTTTTGAAGCGAATCATGGTCAGGAGAATAAAAGTGATTCTGCTCAATGAACTCAATATGCTGCCTACCGGCTGTATGGTAAACAATTATTTTATGTTGATGAAAGATTTCCCATTGGCGGTACAAAAGCGTACTGCAAAAAATTAGTAAGATGCTGAGGCTTATACACAGCCACTGAAAATTTTTGCGCCATAAAAATAAAGAGACAAAAGCGATGAAGCAAAACAGCAAAATGAGCTGAAAAACGGATATCTGAATATCGGACCATACGGCAAAGGAGAGCTTCGCAAGTGTTGCAATGCTGCTGTTGACAAAAATGATCAACCGGGCAATGACTACGCCGGCAACTGTCGCCACGGGCGTAAGACTACTGACGAATACCAGCAAAATTTCAAGATAGAGGATGAACGATGTCAGGGGTACGGCAAATAAATTGGTCAGCATGAAAAGCAAAGGAAACTGGTGGAAATAAAACAGGCATAAGGGTAAGGTCAATACCTGAGCGGCAATGGTCATGGCACAAAGTTTCCATACATTTTCTGCGATAGTATTTTGCGGCATCCAAAGCCGGAAAATAGGGAGGTAAAACATGATCAAACTACATACGGCAAGATACGAAAGCTGTAATCCTACGTCCTGCAAGTACGAAGGATTGAAACTGAGCATAAAGAATGCCGATGCTGCCAGCATATTCAGCGAATGGGTTTGCCGGTTTTGCATTTCACCCCAGGCAATGAATGTAAACATAATGGCTGCTCGTGCTACGGAAGCGGGTAGGCCGGTTAAACAGGCAAATGCCCACATCAGCATTAGGGCCATTACGAGAGCTGATCGTTTCCGCTTTTTGAAAAAAGGAATTAACAACAGAAGCCAACGGGTACTGCCATATACCATGGCCATATGCATTCCAGAAATGGCAATGATATGCACGATGCCGGTATTGGAATAAGCCTGCCAGGTATTTTCATCAATATCTCCACGGTAACCCAACAACAAAGCTTCAGCCACTCCATGGGCAGCACTGTCCGGAATATATTTTTTTAATATGGCTCGGGTTGATGCATTCAGCTTCGAAAAGAAAGATGCAAAGTCTTCGCTATGTTGAGTCGTTTTTATCCATTCGTTTGCTTTCAAATAGGCTGTTTGAAAGATGCCTCGGTTTGCACAGTAACGCGCATAATCGAAGCTCCCCGGATTCCCGCTGTGGCGAATGTCATTCAGTTTGTTACTGATCAACAGATGATCGCCCTCGTTGATAGTTTTATTTTTTTCGCTGTGCTGAAAATAGAGGATCACTTTTCCGTTAGCCCTTGCATATTCCTGTCGAGTATAAACGGCTATAATTTCTGCTTCTGCTTTGTCTGTTTTTTCACGCTGTTCGGGAGGTGATGAAAGTCTGATCAGTAAATGGTCCGGTACTTTTTTGTGATGTCTGTACCAAATGGCCGAACAACCCGGCTCGTGAATTTTGCAGGTAAAATATCCGCAGGCCAACAACAATAAATGCAACAACATACCGGGTAGCAAGGCATATTGAAACTTCAGCGGATCAGCGACATACCGAAACGCGATAATCGCCAGCAAAACAACGGAAGCCATTATGCCAACAGCATACAGCGATAGATCGGGAAATTGCGTGTAGGTAAAGATACCCGCAATAAAAGGCAGTAAGATTCTTACAAAAGGTGACTCTTTCCAATAAGGAAGCATAATAGTAGGTTATACTTGCGCTTCTACCCATGAGGTAAAAGCATGTTGCAAGATAATACTATTTCAAAATAAATACCTCTCCCTTGGGGTTAAAAAATTTGCGGAGCGAATCTACCAGTAAAGTGGTATCGTTTGTTGGATGTGAGGCGAGAATACTGACAATAAAGTTTCCATTCACATTTTGAACATCAGTGAGATTGCCATAGTTCTCCCATTTTTTAGCCTTTGCCCGCGCCGTGGCTTCGATATTGGTTTGAAAAAGCGCAACTTTATAAATCGGATTTGTACCGCTTTGTGCCGGTGGTGCCATAGGGGTCAGATCATTCGCCGTTTTGGCGGTATCGGCAATCGGCTTATTTACAGTATCTCGTGTGTTTTCTTTTTGCAAAAGAGAACTTGTATTTTCTGATGCTGGAGTTTCATCATGCTGATTTTCAGCAATATATTGGTAGGCAAAATAGCTTCCAACAGCGATGAGCAATACCAACAATGCCGGTAAAACAAATTTTCCAAGCGATAATTTTTTTCTCCTGTATGTAGTATACGATGCCGGATAAGAGAAGTCTAGTTTTTTGTTGGCATTGTTCTTCAAGTTGGTATCGATAGGAGGCAGGGGAAGCGCTGAACTACCCATATCCAGTTCGTCGGTCTGCACAAATCCGATTTTTCCATTTTGCATGTGCAGATAGCCTAATTGCGCGATCGTGTACTTTCCGTTCTGCGCGATCTCTTCTTTTACCTGGCGGCAAAATTCTTTGATATTATTGGAAGTATTGCTGATGCTGACATTTTCATGATTCGCCACAAACGACGCAAAAGTATCGTCGATGCTGCCCAGGGGCGAAAACTTCACTTCAAACTTCGCAGGAATGATCTCGCCTTTTTCATTATTAATGGCTGCACTTTTTTTTTCGAGTTCAAACGAACCCAGACCCGGTAAACTGCAATAACGGTTTTTGATCAAAAACTTGACGATATATTTTGCGATATCCATTCGGTCTGTTTTTATGTGTTAAAAAAAATGAGCCTGTAAAAATAATCAAAATATGATACAAAGCAGGGATGAGTGAAATTAAGAAATGTTTTTCTCGCATCTGTTTTTACCCTATCTATTGTCGTTTGTCAGGGAATGCTGCAAATACAATGAAAACAATCAGGGTACGAATAACATGAATTGATCTTTACTTCAGTTAAAAGCACTTATTTCGGTGAAGCGGTAAGCGTCTTCAATTGCTCTGCCCTCAACCGGTACACCGTCCAGTCATGCATGGGCTTAGCACCCATACGTTCATAAAAATCGATGGCGGGTTTGTTCCAGTCGAGTACGCTCCATTCCATGCGCCCACATTTTTTTTGCACGGCTAAGTGCATCAGGTGCAACAATAGCTTTTTGCCATAGCCTTTTCCCCGATGGGCAAGCGGTACAAAAAGATCCTCCAAATAAAGCCCGGGTTGACCTAAAAAAGTGGAAAACGTAAAAAAATAGATCGCAAATCCTACCGGGGTGCTATCGGCATAGGCGAGACAACAATAAGCCGATTTTTTTTCAAACAAATGCTCAGCAATAAGGGCTTCATCTGCGAGCACCTCATTGCCGAGCCGCTCATATTCAGCCAATTGTTGAATAAAGTTGAGGATGATGGGGATATGCCCCGGTTGGGCTTCAACTATAGTAAAAGTCATAGCGATGATCAGGCGTTTTGCTTATTTCCCTGTAGCTCTTGTTTGATTCCCAAACCGATTCCCCCGGCCAGTATGAGCAGGATCAGGATGGAGGAAATCAAGCTATACTTGTTCCATTTGAAATAGGTGTCCGGATGAAATTTAAATTCAATTTTATGATCTCCGGCCGGTATCATCAAACCCCTGAGCAAATAATTTGTCTTCACGATCTCGCTCTCTTTGCCGTCGATAAAAGCCTTCCATCCTAAAGGATAGTATATATCTGAAAATACGGCAAAACCTGCTTGCTTGTTTGAAGATGTGAATGCAAGATCGTTCAGACCATACTTGGTGAGCAAAATTTTGCTGTTGCTATCTTTTGAAAATGTTGTATTTGCCTCTTTCCAGTATTTTTTTTGCACCACAGCCAAATCTTTTGCCCGAAACGGATTTTCTACTTTTGCTGTGTCCCCCAAATTCTCAGCATTGAGTGCGAGCATTTCCTGATCGGCATTGTCAACTACCTTTACCTGACCCACAAACCAGGCGTTGCCACAGGCATTAGGGTTAGGCTGAGCAGTAGGTTTATTTTGTTGTCCGTTAAAAATCAGATAGCGGGTATTCAACATATTCAAAACTTCAGCGTTTAATTTTTGCCCGGGTTGCAATTGCATATCGATCAGATCCTGAAAAGTTTCCATCTTGGCCGGATGATATCCTCCGACCAGTTTGTGATGATAAGCACCCATCGCATCGTTATACGGGTCGGTCGACAAATCAAAAACCCGGTAATAAGGATCTTTATCCTGCATAACCTGCGAATCAACCGGCCGCGGTAAAAACTGAGCTTCGTATTCATCAATGCTTACATAATTTTCGGCATTGAGGTACCGCATACCGATAGAAATCAGATCAACACAAGCCAATATACCGAGGGCGATCATCGCCCGTTGCGCCGAAAGTTTATTTTTAATATACAGCAACAAAGCAGCCGCTGCGAGTAAAATAAACAATAGCGAACGAAGTCCATCATGCATGGCCAACCCCGGCCGATCGTCTACAAGGGCATTGAATACTTTATTGCCAACTTGCTCGTTTCCACCGGTCATTTGCACCATTTGGGTTTTTAGTTTATTGTCATTTTCTCCTTTAAACGACAAAAACATGGAGCCGCCAAGGCCAAACAATAAGGTGATGCCTGCAACAATGATGACGGACTTTTTAAGTACGTCGAATAATTTCAGTTTGTTTATTTTTTCAGTAAAAATTTCATGCAGACCCCATATCGCCAGGATACAAAATGTAAATGCCGTGATCACCATGGTCATATTGGGTGTTCTGAATTTATTGTAACCGGGTAAATTGTCGAAAAGAAAGTAATTGAAGGCACTAAAATGCTTACCCCACGACAGCATGATGCCCAACACACCCAAGCCAAACAAGAACCACTTAAAATTATTGTCGATCACAAATAAACCAATCACCATCAACAGCATAATGATGATACCAATATACATAGGTCCGGCAAGAAAAGGTTGTGGACCCCAATAAGCAGGCGCATTTTCCGCCATTTGAGCAGCTTGCTCATCGTTAGCCCCTATGCTTTTCAGTGCTTCGTAATAACTTGAACTGCTGCCCAAATTTGCCCTGCCACCGCCACCATACAGATTGGGTACAAAAAGCGTGAACGTTTCACCGATACTTTGGCTCCAGGCAAATGCATAATCTTTATCGAGCCCACCGTCTTTTTTCTTTTCTTTCTTGTTGAGGGTCAACTCGCTTTGTCCACCCCGCATGGTTTGAGAGGTATATTCCTTGGTCAGCATCAGACTATCGACACTTGGCCCCACTGATAAAATACCAACTGCTACCATAACAGCGGAGGAAATGAGAAATTGTTTCAGGGTTTTTTCTTGCAGGGCTTGAACAAAATAGGCTACTCCGCATACCAACAATATAATCAACAAATAATAGTCGATCTGGTACATGGCATTTGAAATCATGAGCGAAAGCCCGAGCAAGGCTGTCCCTGCACCGATAAGATACTTTTGTCGGTAAATCCAGTTCATACCCGCTAAAACCAGGGGCATATAAGCGATACTGAACATTTTGGTATTATGACCTGCGGTGATGATCTGCAAATTATACGAGGCAAAGGCAAAGGCGATCGCACCGAAAATGGCGGTCCATCGATTGATCCGAAAACTCATCATCAGGATGTAAAAACAGACCATTGCAATCAAAAAGAAAAAAACCGGATTGGGTAATAGATCCGTCATAAATTCCTGAATCGGATAAATGAGGTTTGTTTTGCCACGCATATAATGGGTCGCGGTGGGCATACCGCCAAACATCGAATTGCTCCACATGGGATTTTCGCCTGTTTTTTCGTACCAGCTACGGGCTTCCTGACTCATACCCATCCAATGTATAGTATCACCGGCCACTAGTTTATTCCCTTGCAAAGCGGGATAGCTGTATATCAGGGTCACGAGTAAAAAAATGCCCAGGGCGCTCAGGTGCTGAATTGCTGATTTCTTCATGAAAGAATTTTTAAAAGAGGGTATAAAAATAATAGTTTCCGATGGGTTTCAACGATTAATTGATCAAGATTATTTCGTATGCTGCTTGGCGAATACGCCTTTGAGATGGATAGCTGCACAAAATAACGGAGTACACTTGTCGTCGATGCACAAGTGGCGCAAAATAGATAAAGTATGATTTATTTGGTCAACAGCCGGGGGAGGATTCGGAAAGCACTGGGTCGAAGCCCATGTTCATGGCAAATTACGCCGCCTTCTGCTTTTTCTTTTCACTATAAGCCAGTGCTGCATCTCTCACCCATTGGCCTTCTTCGTGTGCTTTGACACGAGCAGCAAGACGTTCTTTATTACACATCCCGTTCCCTTTTACTACATTCCAGAATTCGGTCCAGTCAATGTCCCCGAAATCATAATGTCCTCTTTCTTCATTCCATTTCAAATCGGGATCGGGTAAGGTGACACCCAGAATTCGTGCCTGATCGACTGTAGCATCCACAAAACGTTGCCTGAGTTCATCATTCGATTGACGCTTGATCTTCCACAACATACTTTTTTCTGAATTGGTACTCTCTCCGTCAGATGGACCAAACATCATCAGCGATGGCCACCACCAACGATTTACGGCATCCTGCAACATGGCTTTTTGTTCAGGCGTTCCTTTGCTCAAGGCCACGAGCGATTCGTATCCCTGACGTTGATGAAAACTCTCTTCTTTGCAAATCCTTACCATAGCTCTTGCGTAAGGTCCATAGGAAGTCCGACAAAGCATTACCTGATTCATAATTGCGGCACCGTCTACCAGCCAGCCTACAGCGCCGATATCAGCCCAGGTCAGTGTCGGGTAATTGAAAATGGACGAATATTTTGCTTTACCGGTATGCAACTGATCAATCAGCTCATCGCGGCTTACCCCCAGGGTTTCGGCGGCTGAATACAGGTAAAGTCCATGCCCGGCTTCGTCCTGTACTTTTGCAAGCAAAATCAGTTTTCTGATCAGGTTAGGCGCCCGGGTAATCCAATTGCCTTCCGGAAGCATCCCTACAATTTCACTGTGCGCATGCTGCGAAATCTGTCGCACCAACGTCTTCCGGTATTCATCGGGCATCCAGTCGCGGGCCTCGATTTTGATCTCCTGATCCACTTTTTGCTGAAACAATTCTTCCTGTGGTAATAGGGCCATAGTAAAATGTATTGTGTAATGGACAAATATAACGCATGCAGCCGAAAACGAACAGGGAAGAGCTATGCTTTTTCTTTATGCAATATCTTTTTAAGTCTCACCCGGAAATATTATTTTTGGGGCAACCTACTACATCATGAAAAAGTCATTCCTCATGACGCTCGTTTGCATGGCATTGAGCGGCAGAAGTTTACACGCCCAGACTGATACTATTTTTATTGACCAGCAAGGAATTCGCGTTAATCGCGAACACTCCGTTTTTCGGCGACTTGTTTCGGCAGAAGCCAATGGACGCTATGCGTTTCGCGACTACGACAGTAATATGATTTTGCGAAAGGTTTTTTATTCGGCCAGCGCTCAAGGTTCTTTGATCGAAGGTGAGTATCTCGAATATGATACAAAAGGCCATGTCAGTGTAAAAGGTGCTTATCAGAAAGGATTTAAGTCGGGCGAATGGTTGCTTTTTTTTGCCTCAGGTGAGTCTGTTATGGAAAAGCAGACGTATACGGACCAACATGCATATTATCTTCAGCAATTCGACTCTTTGACCCGGTCTGTCAGCAATGAAGGCATGATCGACAAGTCGGGCAAGCGTAACGGAATATGGAAGCAATATTTTCGGGGCGATACGATGGTAAAAAACGTCAGCCAATATCGAAACGGACGACGTGAAGGTGAGCAAACCGAATACCACCGGAACGGTAAAATCAAACGGAAGGAATACTTTCAAAACAATACATTGTCCAAAGGGGAAATGTATGATTCGCTTGGGCAACGCATACGCTATTTTCCTGCCTTTGTGTATCCAAGGTATCCGGATTATATCGGAAATTACTTGCAAAAAAAGGTGCCTTGTTACACCGATTCACTCAGCAAAAAAGAGTTTAGGGTAAGCATCAGTATCAATCGCGAAGGAAGGGTGACAGGGGTAGAAGTAAGCCTTGTACCTGATGGGGAATGTGTAGCCGAAATCAGAAAGGCCTTGTTGCAAATGAAACAATGGAAGCCCGCTCTTTGGGAAGGCAAACCCATTAACTATACTCTCGAAACCAGGGTACGCCAATATACCCCGGCAGACTGAACATTGTCCGGACAAGAAACTGTGTTAACCAGGAGATATCGGGTTCGCAATGACTGTTGTCCTTGCCGTTCGGGGATGGGTAAGGCTCAGTGTACAAGGGCACTTAACGCTAGATTGGAAGCATTTGCCCCGTCACAAGATTATTCCATTTCCTTTTGTAAAGCCCTTAGATTATCTTTGCACCCTGAATTAATTAAACGCGCATGACCTGGAAAGAATATTTCACCTCATCTATCGGAAAAAAATTTGTCATGGCCCTGACCGGCATTTCCCTCATCCTTTTTTTGATCGTTCATTCCACTGTAAATGGGATGATTTTTTTTAATGATCAGGGAGAGACTTTCAATTTTTATGCCCATTTTCTTAGTCATAACTGGCTGATGCGTCTGGCTGAACTAGGTTTGTTTGTCGGATTGATTTTGCATATCATTCAAGGACTGATGTTGTGGAGTCAAAACAATGCCAAGCGGCCAGTAAAATATGCGGTGAACCCCGGAAACGCTACCAGTCCGTGGTATAGCCGCAGTATGGGGCTTCTGGGTAGTTTGTTGTTGATCTTTTTGATTGTACACTTATCCCATTTCTGGTGGGGGACCAAATTATCGTTGTATGCCAGTGGTCATGAAGGTCATAATCTTTACCAGGAAATGAAAAATGCCTTTCATATTCCGTGGGTAGTGGTAGTTTATTTACTGGGTGTTATTGCCTTGTGCTGGCACCTTATTCATGGCTTTCGCAGCGCTTTTCAAACACTGGGCATCAATAGTCCAAAGTATAACCCCATCATCAAAACCATTGGTATCGCCTATAGCCTCATTGTTTGTCTGGCTTTTGCGCTGATGCCGTTGGCGTTTTTTTTCGATTGGATACAATAGCAAAGCATAGGAAAGGCGAGTATTAAAATTAAAACAACGAATTCATTTTTACTAAAATGGCATTACAAAACAGAATCCCCGCGGGAGAATTAGCAAAGAAATGGAGCACTTATAAAAGTACTTGCAAATTGGTAAACCCGGCCAATAAGCGCAGTATCGATATCATTGTTGTGGGTACGGGTTTGGCAGGGGCATCCGCAGCGGCAACCCTGGCTGAGTTGGGCTACAGTGTCAAAACATTTTGTTTTCAAGACAGTGGTCGACGGGCACATAGTATAGCAGCACAAGGTGGTATCAATGCGGCAAAAAATTATCAGAATGATGGCGATAGCGTGTATCGTTTATTTTACGATACCATCAAAGGAGGCGATTATCGTGCCCGGGAAGGCAATGTACACCGGCTGGCGGAAGTAAGTGGCAATATCATCGATCAGTGCGTGGCGCAGGGCGTACCATTTGCCCGCGAATATGGGGGCTTATTGTCGAACAGAAGTTTTGGCGGCACCCAGGTGCAACGTACTTTTTACGCAGCCGGACAAACCGGCCAGCAATTGTTGTTGGGTGCTTATTCAGCGCAAATGAGACAGGTATCTCTGGGAAAAATCAAAGAACATAACCGGCATGAGATGCTGGATGTTGTGGTGATTGATGGGAAAGCCCGCGGAATTATTGCCCGTAATCTGGTGACCGGAGAAATTGAACGACACGGCGCACATGCAGTTCTGCTTTGCACCGGTGGATATGGCAATGTATTTTTTCTGAGTACGAACGCCATGGGAAGCAATGTTACGGCTGCATGGAAAGCCCATAAAAAAGGAGCCTTTTTTGGTAATCCTTGTTTTACCCAAATCCATCCAACCTGTATTCCAGTAAGTGGCGACCATCAAAGTAAGTTAACCCTGATGTCGGAATCGCTCCGCAACGACGGTCGTATCTGGGTTCCTAAAAAGCAGGGTGAAACACGCAAAGCTGTGGATATTCCGGAAGAAGAACGCGATTACTATCTCGAACGTCGTTATCCGGCATTTGGCAACCTGGTTCCCCGTGATGTTGCCAGCCGTGCGGCAAAAGAACGTTGCGATGCCGGTTATGGGGTGGGTGCGAGCAAAATGGCGGTTTACCTCGATTATGCTTCTGCTATCGAACGTTACGGCAAAACAGAAGCCACCAAAAACGGCATCACAAATGCGTCAAAAGAAGAGATTATCCGGATGGGTAAAGGGGTGGTGAAAGAGAAGTATGGTAACCTCTTTGATATGTACGAAAAAATCACCGGCGAAAATCCTTACGAAGTTCCCATGCGTATCTACCCGGCTGTGCATTATACCATGGGTGGCCTGTGGGTCGATTACGAACTCATGACCACCGTACCGGGATTGTATGCGCTCGGTGAAGCCAACTTCAGCGATCATGGAGCCAACCGTTTGGGGGCCAGTGCGTTGATGCAAGGACTGGCGGATGGATATTTTGTTATTCCCTATACTATCGGAAATTACCTCGCCGATGAAATCCGCACACCAAAGATTGACACGAAACTCCCTGAATTTGAAGAAGCGGAAAAAGCCGTTAAAGACAGAATCAGTCATTTTATTAATTTGAAAGGCACCCATAGTGTCGACTATTTTCATAAGCAACTGGGCAAAATCATGTGGGATAAATGCGGCATGGCACGTAACGCTGAAGGGCTTAAACAAGCTATTCAGGAAATTAAGGCGCTTCGTGAAGCATTTTGGAAAGATGTAAAAGTACCGGGTGCTGCCAACGAACTCAACCCTGAACTCGACAAAGCCGGGCGTGTAGCAGACTTCCTCGAATTAGGTGAACTGATGTGTATGGATGCCCTAAACCGGAATGAAAGTTGTGGAGGCCATTTCAGAGAAGAATACCAAACTGAGGATGGAGAAGCGATGCGCGATGATGAGCACTTTATGTATGCGGCATGCTGGGAAAGTACCGGCAATAATGCCTGGCAATTGCACAAGGAAGATCTGGTATACGAAGTGATCAAACCAAGTCAGCGTAATTATAAATAATGGAGACATTCGCAAGGAATAAAAAGAAAATTGTAGTTATAACCGCCACCAGGCACACTTAAAATACCGGCTAATAAAACAAGACATGGAACACAAAGAAATCAATCTTAACCTCAAAGTATGGCGTCAGAAAAACGCACAGGATAAAGGACATTTCGAAACCTATAAAGCAGAAAAGATCTCCACCGAAATGTCTTTTCTGGAAATGTTTGATGTACTCAATGAAAAGCTGATCAATGAAGGGCAGGACCCGATCGCATTTGATCACGATTGTCGGGAAGGAATATGCGGGATGTGCAGTATGCATATCAATGGCCGGGCCCATGGTCCCTGGAATGGAACCACAACCTGTCAATTGCATATGCGTGCTTTTCACGACGGACAAACCATTACCGTGGAGCCTTGGCGAGCCAAAGCTTTTCCGGTACTGAAAGACCTAGTAGTTGATCGCGGTGCCTTCGATCGTATTCAGCAAGCCGGTGGATATGTCAGTGTCAATACCGGAAATGCACAGGATGGAAATGCGTTACCTATCGATAAAGCCATGGCTGATGCCTCATTTGATGCGGCTATGTGTATCGGTTGCGGTGCCTGTGTGGCCGCTTGCAAAAATTCAAGCGCCATGTTATTTACCTCAGCGAAGGTTTCACAATACGCATTATTACCACAAGGGCAGGCTGAACGAAAAACCCGTGTGTTAAATATGGTGGCGCAAATGGATAAGGAAGGATTTGGCGCTTGTACCAATACCGGGGCCTGCGAAGCTGAGTGTCCGAAAGAAATCTCTTTGTCGAATATTGCCCGGTTGAACAGAGAATATCTTTCTGCTCAAATGAGTCTTTGATAATGATATTCGGCTGAAAGCAACGTTGCTTTTTGACAATCGGCAATTTCAAGTGCATGAAACAATAGCGCTGACGATCAGCCTACCGAAATAAACGCAGAAGCTTGTGAACTGTAAACTATACCTATTGGAGGAATGGAAGGCAATATAGATAAAGTGAATTTTAAACCTTGAACTTCAAATAATCATTTTGCACAAACGGTTGATATGCCATATTATTTCACTTCACTAATTTTGTTGTTGTGTGGTATAGCCCATGCACAGTGTGATATACCGGCTGTGGTGAAATCTGCACAAACTATAGAAGCATTTGTGCCAGCAAACTTTGAAATTCACGATCGTATCAATGGCGATTTCAATGCGGACGGACTCGACGATGTTATCCTGGTTTTAATCAGCAAAAAAGAGAAGGATGACGCGCACCACCTTGATGATTGTAACCGCCCCTTGCTCATTTTGCAAAAGACCAAAGCAGGATACATACTTTCAGCAAAGTGCAATGAGGCTGTGTTGTGTAAACTTTGTGGGGGTGCTTTTGGCGACCCCTATGAAAGTATCAGTCTCAAAAAAAATATTCTGGATATTAGTCACTATGGAGGAAGTGCTCACCGATGGTCGCGCAATTTTACTTTTCGTTTTCAACAGCATCAATGGGTCTTAATCGGTGCCAGTGAATCGTCGTATTGGTCCTTGGGCGAATGCGACGGTAGTATCGGTGAGGCGGAGTACAATCTTGATGACGTAAATTTTTTAACCGGCGTTGTCCATTGCGTTCGCACCAAGGGGAATGCCTGTACACCTTACAAGGATGTGTGGCTGCGAACCCCCAAAAAACCATTGATCACACTTCGCTCTTTTAACGTGGGAAACAACTATATTCCCAAAATGTTGCGTTAAACAGCAAAACGCACATGGGTAAACGGAATCCCCATTGTCGACCGTATTACTTCATCACGGTCTTCATCCATCGGATCGATTTCTTCAATAAACGATCGTCAAAATTTCCTTTAATATACGCTTTCTCAGCCATATTTTTTGCCGCATCCGAAAAATCCTTGCTATGCATTAAAAGATGATCGAGTTGCGGAATAGTCTCCAGGGTCGCGTTTCCCGGGTGCGATCTGTTCACCGCTTCAGCGATCAAATAAGGTTCTACCGCAGAGCATTGAATAAAGTCGGCTCCACCATGAAACACCATCACTTTGCTGTCGATGTCCTGCCAGGCTTTTGCCAGATTAATTGAATCAAGTTGTTGCCAAAACCGCCAATGCCGGCCCCACATATCTTCTTTCCCCGGTTTGTACTCCAATTCTGTTTCCACAATTTTTTTGTATTCCGGGTTCGCATATAATTCGCCTGGTGTTTTTTTCAGGACAAAAAATTCATAGTACACTTTTTGAATTAGTCGGCTGAAGGTTTCTGTTTCTATAAAATTCAAACTATCCAACAAGGGCTTTTGCACCCGATGCATTTCGAGCAAAAATTCGCTCCAGGGTCTGAAAACCGTACCAAAAACGATGATGCCTTTTGTTGTACCGGGTTGGGCAATCAGGGGAGCAATGATACCCCCCATTGAATGCCCCCAAATAAACAAATTGTTTCGATCGGTAAAAGGTTGCTGTGCAAAGTCGCGGTACGCCGTAGCAAACACATCGATATCACTTTGCAAATCAACGGCTATACAAGGCTTGCAGCCCTTGCTGTCGCCCAGTCCTGATTTTTCAACAGTATATACAACGAAACCACTCTTTACCCAGCCTTCAATCATTTTGCCATTAAAATTTGTTGCAAAACCCTCTATGCTTCCACAATTGTAACCCGGGATAAAAAATACACCCGGTGCTTTGGTTTTGTTTTTCGGTTTGTAAATGATCGTACGGACCGTGCATCCAATAGCCGGTAAAGACTGATACAAAACATCACACCATGGAGCGGTAAACAAAGGTTTTGATAGTGCGGTCGCATGTGCAGTATATTGCTTCCCGTTTCTCAACCAATTTACCTCAATATCGTCACCCCCATTCAATTCACCGGCAACAAGTTGATAAGTCTGTAGATTGCTTATCGGAATTTTGTTGATCGACATTAAATTGTCTGCTTTTTTCAGACCCAACTTTTCAGCAGTGGAGCCCGGTAGCACTGAATCGATTGCGAGTAGTGTATTGCGTTCACTGACCATGATACCCATAAAGGCTTTACGGGGCAGTTCGCGGCCTACTGACCGGCAAACCGTACACAATACGATAAACAATAGGATGGATATTTTACGCATTTTTTCCTGCTCTTTGTTTTTCTTCTTCGGCTCCCCCGCTACGGCGACGCGAAGGGGCAATTGTATTATTTCCAAATCGATAGCTGAATGCTACAACAAAATTTCGAGAGTCGCGCTGCACATAAAAATCTTCATGGTAATTATTAAAATGTGAGGAACCCCGAAAACGTGCAGTATAAAAGAGGTCATTGGCACTCAGTTTTACTGTGGCTCTTTTCTGCCAGGCCGATTTTTGTAAAGAGAAGTTGACGGCACCAAAAGTACTGAGGGTTGAAAATGAATACCGTTCGGCATATTGCATAAATCCATCAAGTTGTAGAGTAAATTGTTTGGGCAAGATAAATGTATGCATTGTTTTTGCATTGAATGATACCGTAGCTGTTTGTATACTTTGCCCCGCAAGCTGACCGGTATAAGCAGAATAATATACACTGGCATCCGACATGGCAGTCCACCATTTGCAAACCTGTACAGGCACCGACAATCCCAATGAATGCACAACCTGCTTGTTGAGATTTTTATTGGTTTGAATGGTGATATTGCTTTGCCCTTCTGCCGGTATCAAAACTTCCGTTATACTTTTGTTGGTGATATTGCTGCTGAGTGTCGTCACAATTTTGCCCTTGAATGTATGCGTGAGTTCAAAAATGTACGCGTTTTGAGGGGTCAGATAGGGGTTACCCTCCTTATAGGTACTTGGGTCGAGAAAGAATTTAAACGGGTTAAGTTGTTCATAGGTAGGCCTTTGTATTCTCCGGCTGAATGAAACCCCGGCATCATGTTGGTCATTGATTTTTTTACTGATAAACAGGGAGGGAAACAGTTGCCAGTAATTGCGTTTGAAGTTGATGTGGTTGGTCAACTGTTCGCCTTTCGCCACGGTTTGCTCAGCCCGTAGGCCAAATTGTACTGAAAGACTTTTGCGTTCTCCACTTAAAATAGCATACAGGGCATTGATATTTTCGTGATAAATAAAATGGTTACTCTGCAAAGTATCCATAACCGGAATACCACTTGATTCATTATAAAATGCAAGGTTATTGTCCGCTTTTACAAAACTGCTTTTCCAACCCGCTTCCAGTTTAGCATTGTTTTTTAAAGGGTGTACATAGTCGGCTTTACAGGCCTTAATATCAAGCAGTCCATTTATTTTTCCCAACAATACATACGCATTTTTATTTTCTTGATCGTAGAGATCAAAATAACGGGTTGTGAAATGCTGGGTTGTGCGATTGCCGTATCGCGCATAATCGGCATCTAGAGTGAGTTCGCGTCCGCTGCTGTCAAATTGATGCTTCACATTCAAATTTGCGCTGCCATTGTACCAAAAATCATCTGAGCGATTGGCGGTCGTATAGTACGACTCCTTCACCGAAGCTGCATTTTCTACATAGGTCTTATTATCGCCATGCGGCTTGAATGAATTGATATTACCCGAAGCCAGGAAGCCAACAGTTGTTTTCGCGGAAGGCGTAAAGTCTACACCGACTTTCGCAAGGTGATTATAAAAAGGAAAGATGATGTAATTGTTTTGCTGATAGGCTCCCTGATACTGACCTTTATCATAAAATTTACGGTAAAGCCGCAAATCGTTGAAACCGGTATTGGCAACAAAATTATATGATCCGAAGATATTGATTTTGCCGGTGCGATGATTGAGGGAAACACTGTTGTTCGATTTGCGGTAAAAACCTCGTCCATAACTCAGCGTAGCCGTTCCATTTGTTCCCTTGCGCATATCTTTTTTCAAAATGATATTAACGATTCCGGTATTGCCGTTCGCATCATATTTCGACGAAGGATTGCTGATGATTTCAATACGGGCTATCTGGTTTGCCATCGTGCTGCTCAATAAATTTCTGAGCTGATCGCCCTGCACATAGGTTTGTTTTCCATTGATCATCACCAGCACACCACTCTTTCCGCGCATCGAGATCTGACCATTTTGATCAACAGCAATACCCGGGGCTTTTTGTAAAACACCCAGCGCATCGTCGGCGGTGGCGGTTTGGGTGGCCTCTACATTGAAAATCAGTTTATCGGTTTTGCGTTCCACAATATTTTTGCGTTGTACGATCTTTACTTCTTTCATTTTATGGGCTTCCTGCCTGACGTCTACTACACCTGCAGAATAATTGGGTTGATGCAAGTCGATCGATCCTGATCGTCCGACAACATTTTGCATATACGATACCTCAATAAAATAGGTACCATAAGCGATATGTTTGTATTCAATGGTCTGACCTATGCGATTGGTTTCTATTTTCACCACCGATGAGTCGGTTCCTGATTTTAAAATAACCGCATATTCATTTTGGGCAGGCATTTCGCTTTGTAGGGTGACACTGATTGTTCCGTTACTTTGGGCACTGGTTTGTTTGATAAACAACCACACCAGTATCATCACAATGATATAACGCATAAAGGATTGTTTTATACAAATTTATAGGTCAAAACATTGCTTGAAATGGTCAATTCCTGCTTATTTTCCTTTCAGAATTGCTATTGACCACTGGTAAAATTGTGCGCAGTACCTTACTGTAAAGCAGTAATTTTATTGGCTGATGAATGCCTTTTTGAAAAATACGGCTTTGCTTAACGAGCAGAATTGGAATGAAATCATTTCAAATATCGGTGTATTCCCCTTTCGTGTATCGGAGATCAGTAAATTGAATAAAGAAATTACCCTGAGTAAGGTGTCGTTCAAATACAATGTGGAAGGACGTGAAACGTATTACAACGGCAATCGCGAAGTGACTTTGCAAAGTGGAGAGTATCTGATAGCTGCTAACCAACGCTACGGAGAAGTACATATTGATGAAAGCGGGAAAAAAGATATCGGAGTATGCATCGATATCAATGTTGATCTATTGAAACAGGCCTTACAATGCAGTTTTCATCCCAATCAATATTTTAATGAAGCCGATCAGCAAAACTATTTTCTGGACGATGATTTTTTTATCAAGTACAAATCGAATAAGGAATTTCACCGCTATATGGTGCAGTTGTATCAACAGGTCAAATCGGCCACTTTCGATTCGCTTGAAGAGATGGAGTATGAATTTGCGCGACATTTTGTTTTCCATCAACTACCGCATTTGTTGTCTTACCAACGAATTCCGGCTTTAAAAAAATCGACCCGTCTCGACTTGTTCAGCAAAATGATGAATGCGCGCAACCAGTTGCAAGACTCAGTGTTCAGTCAGGTTTCCATCGCCGATGTTGCCAAAAATCTCTTTATTTCCGAGTATCGTTTTTTTCACTTATTCAAAGAGACCTTTCAAATTAGTCCCCATCGTTTTCTTTTGCAACTCAAAATGAACGAGGCGCTGAAACTCTATCTCAGCGGGCATTACAACTGGACAGAAATTGCCGATATGCTCAAGTTTGCTGATTTGCAGTCTTTCAGCAAAATGTTCAGAAAGCAATTTAGAATGAGCCCGAAAGAATATGCCCAAAAGGCGGGAAAGTCGATGACAATTATCGCTTAGCCGATCCAAAAATTAATACCTTTGCAGGGTTATGTTTGCCATTGTTGATATAGAAACCTGTGGTCCGAAATACGCTTATCAAAAAGGAAGGATCATCGATATTTGTATCGTCGTACATGATGGTTTGCAGGTGATCGATAAATTTTCGACACTCATCAATCCTGAATGTCATATCGGTAGTTTTTATACCAACCTTTCAGGCATTACCAATGAAATGGTCAAAGATGCACCGAAGTTTCATGAAGTAGCGAAGGAGATCATCAACTACACCGAAGGAAAAATATTTGTTGCCCACAATGCCGCTTTCGATTACAATTTTATCAAAGATGAATTTGCTTCCTTGGGGTACAAGTTCAAACGTGACACCTTATGTACGGTAAGGCTGAGCCGTAAACTGATACCGGGGCGTCGTTCCTATTCGTTAGGCAATCTGTGCGATTCACTCGGAATCAGTAATAGTGCGCGTCACCGTGCCGAAGGAGATGCAGTAGCCACAACGCAATTACTCGATATTTTGTTACAGTTAAAAACAGCGAATGCCCAATACAAAACGGCGAGTCTCAACCAGATCATGACCTCCCGCGTCGACAATATCAAAAAGTATATTCTCGAAAAATTGCCGGCGAGTACAGGGGTGTATTACTTTTTAAACCGGCAACAACAGATCCTCTATATTGGTAAAAGTGTCGATATGTATCAGCGGGCAATTGCGCATTTCAATACCGATCTGAAAAAAACAAAGAAATTGTTGCATGAATTGAGTAACGTTGATTTTGTGGAGACCGGGAGTGAGTTGATTGCATTATTGCTTGAGTCAGAAGAGATTAAAAAGCACAAACCGCTTTATAATACGGTTCGTAAAAAAGATCAGTTTACACACTGTATTGACCTGGTCAGGAAAAGTGATATCCTGACTTTGGAGATCGTAACACCCGAACAATCGGTCAATAGTCTGCTCTCGTTTACCGGCTACCAGTCGGCACGGGCTAAACTGGAGGAATGGATCAACGAATATATTTTGTGTCTGAAGTTTTGTGGACTAGCCACGGAAGAAAGTATTTGCTTTCATCACCAGATTAAAAAGTGTAATGGCATTTGCGCAGGCCATGAAGAAGTAAATGACTATAACCTGCGCGTAGAAAAACTGGTGGCTCAAAACTCATTTTCGGCCAATACCTTTCTGGTATTCGACAGAGGACGTAAAGAAGGAGAGCGCTCTTTTATTTTAGTGGAAAACCGGAAGTATGTGGGGTACGGTTATCTCGACGAGTATACTGCGGTGAATGATCTCGACGAGCTGAAATCACATATTGCCAACAAAAAATATTATCCTGATGCCAACGATATTTTGCGGGCGTGGCTCAGGCAAAAGCGAAGAGAAATAAAAATTATCAATTAAGAACCGCTTAATTATTTTGTATTATTTTTTTTTGACCAATTTTTATTATGCTGCACGAAACCAAAGGAATTGTATTGCGAAATGTGAAATATGGTGAAACCAGTTTGGTGGTGACCATTTATACAGAGCTGTTTGGTTTGCAGAGTTACCTCATCAATGGCGTACGGAGCGAAAAGCGAAGCAGTGCCCGGGCCAATCTTTATCAACCTACCGGGTTGCTCGAATTGATTGTGTATCATCATCCCAACAGAAATCTGCAACGGATCAAGGAAGCAAAATTACTTGCCGGTCAGCATTTTCAGGGCAGTACAGTGGTTCGTTATGCGATTGGAATTTTTATGGCGGAATTGATTCAAAAAGCAATTACGGAAACTGAATCCAACACAGACCTGTATCACTTTTTTGAAGAGAGTTTTTTACATGTATTACAGGCTGATGAAAAAAGTCTCGCCGGATTCGCGATTTGGTTTGCCTGTTCGTTTGCTGAGCATTTGGGATTTGGCATGCAAAATAATTTTAGCGAGCAAATGCCGGTATTTGATCTGCTCAACGGCCATTTTACAGCAGAAGATGATTTACACAATACCCATCGGCTCGATAGTGTTTCGTCACAACAATTGTCTTCTATTTTACACGGCGATCAAGCTGGATTGCATCTCAATGGAAAACGTCGTCATGAACTTTTAATGACCTGTGTCCATTATTTGCAATTGCATATACCTCATCTGGCCGAAATAAAAAGTGTAGCGGTATTGCATGAAATTATGAACTAAAAAGCAACAGGTATCGGTTTGTTTGCCATAATTTTTTCAATTTCAGCATTTATTTCAGGTGTCAGTTTGCTCACGATGTCCACTGCTTGCAACGTATCGCTTAATTGTTCTTTTTTGGTAGCGCCCAGTATCGCCGTGGTTACATGTTGGTTTTGAATACACCAGGCAATGGCCAGTTGCGGCATAGTAATATCAAGTTTGGCAGCAAGGGCGGACAGTTTTTTAACCTTCGCCAATTTTTCTTTGGTCAGCCATCTTTCGGCGAGCCACTGAAAATCCTTCATGGCCAGACGAGACCCCTTCGGTGCGCCTTCATTATACTTACCGGTGAGTAGGCCGGTAGCCAAAGGACTCCAAATGGTTGTGCCCATACCGACAGTATTAAAAATAGGCAGAAATTCATGTTCCATTTTTTGTCTTTCAAACAGGTTGTATTGGGGTTGTTCTACTACCGGTCCCATCACTTTGAAATCAGCAGCCACTTTATGCGCTTCCATAATTTCGGCGGCGCTCCATTCACTGCTTCCCCAGTACAGTATTTTGCCCTGCTGAATCAAGGTATTCATGGCCAATACGGTTTCCTCCATCGGGGTATTTTTATCCGGTCGATGACAAAAAAAGAGATCCAAATAGTCGACCTGCAATCGTTGCAGGGCCTCATGACAGGCTTCAGTGAGGTGTTTGCGACTCAGACCCGTTTGATTGGGCTTATTGTCTTTTCCATGCCAGCCAAAAAACGCCTTGCTGCTGACGCAATAACTGCTGCGGTCCCACTTGCGTTTTTTTAAAACCCTGCCCATCATCAACTCACTTTCCCCTGACGCATAAACTTCGGCATTGTCAAAGAAATTGACACCCTGGTCGTAGGCATAGGCCATTAGTTCTTCAGCTTTTTTATCATTGATCTGTTTATTGAAACTGACCCAGCTTCCAAACGATAAAACGGAAAGCTGTAAACCTGATTTTCCCATCCTTCTGTATTGCATAGCATTATTTTTTATGAATAAAAATACATCTTAACACCAACAAAGAAAGAAATAAAATCAAGGTTCTAAAAAGCCGGTTCGCAAAACCCTTGCAACCGCCGATTTAAGAGCTTCATTGGATTGTAAATTCCGGCAATCGACAATTACATTTTTATATTTTACCAGAATGCTGTATTGCAACAACATCGACGCAAAAGGCTCATCCTGAATCTCCATCAATTCGCCACCCTGGTTGTTGAATAATTTTACCGAAATCAGTTTGCAATTCGTGTCAGTATCCAGTGAGAAGCCGATTTTTTTGCTGTCTTTGATCGTTGAATTGTTGGGAATGGCATACGTAATATCCGTTTCAAAATCAATTAAGGTATCGTGTATTTCGGTGATCGATATGAGTATTTTTTTATCTGGCGTTTGTGCCGAAAGCAGTTGCACACATAACGTAAAGAAGCCGATCAGGAGTATGGTTTTCATAGGGGTATGTTTACACAAGGTCCTAATATTTTTCGCCGCTGATACCAATATTTTCGATGGGGTGCCAGGTGGTTTTTATTTCCTGCAAATCAAGGATCAGATAAGGATTTTGCGCCTCGGCATCCTTCCAGTTTTTTTGCCACAAAAAGCTGCGTTTCACATTCAGGGAGGCATGCTGTTGTATGGCGATTTGCTCATTTTCATTGTTTCGGCAATACACAACCGCATTGACATCCATATGATTAGAAAAATGGCTATGCAGTTCTTTGCTTTTCCCGGTCAGGATGTTCACCACTCCGGCGGGTAAGTCGCTGGTGGCCAATACTTCTGCAAAAGTAATTGCACACAAAGGCTGCGATTCGCTTGCGAGCAAAATACAGGTATTGCCCCCGGCTATTATTGGCAGCATAACGCTCAACAAACCGCACAAGGAACTTTCTTCGGGTGCAATAACACTTACCACCCCCATGGGTTCGGGAACTGAAAAATTAAAATGTGAACTGGCTACCGGATTTACACTGCTAAACAATGGGCTGTATTTGTCGCACCAACCACTATAATAAACACAGCGGTCAATAGCCATTCTTACTTCTCGCTCAGCGTCAGCACTGCTACTTCCCTGCACGATCAGTTCAGCAACAAACTGTTCACGTCTTCCTTCCAGCATTTCCGCTATGCGATAAATAATTTGTCCCCGGTTGAAATGGCTTCTGCCACTCCATCCTTCAAACGCTTTACGCGCGGCAAGCACTGCATTACGGAAATCTTTGCGTGATGCAAGACAAACATTAGCCAACAAGGCTTGCTTTTTGTTTTTTAAAGCATAGTACCGTCCGCTTTCTGTGCGTGGGAAGCTGCCACCGATAAATAGTTTGTATGTTTTTAAAACTTCAATTGTCTTCATTGCTGTTGTGCATTTTTTTGCAGAAAGTATTATTGTAAGTGAACGTAGGGTGCGAGACCATGGATACCGCCTTCGCGGCCAAATCCGCTTTCTTTATAGCCTCCAAAAGGAGAAACCGGATCAAATTTATTATAGGTATTCGCCCAAACCACGCCGGCTCTCAAACGAGTGGTTAAGTTGAATATTTTACTCCCCTTGTCTGTCCACACCCCCGCACTCAGTCCGTAGGGAATATTATTCGCTTTTTCAATCACTTCTTCTATCGTGCGGAATGTCTGCACAGCCAATACGGGTCCGAAAATTTCTTCTTGTACGATTCGATGACTTTGAGACGTATGTAAAAAAAGAGTGGGCTTGCAGTAAAAACCCGAAGCCGGCAATGAACATTCGGGCTGATAGATTTCGGCACCTTCAGCCTGCCCGATGGTAAGATATTGATTGATTTTATCTAATTGTTCTTTACTATTGATCGCGCCGATATCCGTATTTTTATCTAATGGATCGCCGATGATGAGCGACTGCATACGTTGTCTGAGTTTTTTGATTACTTTTTCTGCAATATTCTCCTGAACAAATAACCTAGATCCGGCGCAGCATACATGTCCTTGATTAAAGAATATTCCATTCACAATGCCTTCCACTGCCTGATCGATCGGTGCGTCATCAAAAATAATATTTGCTGCTTTGCCACCAAGTTCTAGTGTTGCTTTTTTAGGGGTTCCGGCAATCGCTTTTTGAATTGCTTTTCCGACCGGCGTGCTGCCTGTAAAGGCAACTTTATTAACCAATGGATGATTGACAATGGCTGCGCCGGTGTCGCCGAATCCGGTGATAATGTTAACCACCCCATCAGGCAAGCCGCTTTCCTGAATGATCTCTGCCAGTTTCAAGGCAGTCAATGGAGTACTTTCCGCAGGCTTTAGCACAACAGTATTGCCGGTAGCCAGGGCAGGAGCAATTTTCCAGGCGGCCATCAGCAAAGGAAAATTCCACGGAATGATTTGTCCGGCTACGCCCAAGGGTACCGCTTGCCGGTTCGGAAAAGCATATTCGAGCTTGTCAGCCCAACCGGCATAATAAAAAAAGTGATTGCAGGCTAAAGGAATATCAATATCGCGACTTTCTCTGATCGGTTTGCCCCCATCCATCGATTCGATCACGGCAAATTCTCGGGCTCTTTCCTGCATCAGGCGCGCGATCCGGTAAATATATTTCGCTCTTTCGCTGCCCGGCATTTTACGCCAAACTTTATCATATGCATTTTTCGCCGCTTGTACAGCCAAATCAACATCTTTCCCGTTGGCGTAAGCCACACGACTCAGCATTTTTTCATTGGAAGGATTAATCGTGTCAAAATATTTCTTTGAATTTGGTTTTACAAAACGGCCACCGATAAATAAATCGTATTGTTTATTCAAGGAAATATGATCAGTACTTTCAGGGGCTGCTGCATAACGCCAGGTATCGTTTGTCAAATTGTTTTTACTGAGGGGAGTATTTTTCTTTCGCATACAATTAATATGGAGTAAAAATAATGTTTAATTGCGAACTGCACTAACGAATAGCAACCTCTGGCCGATTAGCTTAAATAAATGCTCCAAAAGCAGTGAAGTCTTTGATTACTGAACTAAGAATCGAGGGATAAAAATGCTAATCGGAAAATGGCGTAAAATTGAATTGAAATATTTAAAAAAAAATCTATGTGATAATTGTTATTAACATTTTTTTACCCTAATATTATACTTTCTAATAATATAACAACTACGGGAATTGCCGAAAACCGTGACTAGAGTAGGCTTTTAAAACAAAGATCAAGTTTATGAAAAAATTTCTTTACACATTGCTGTTGTCCGTTGGCGTATGCTTTGCGGCCATGGCACAGGTACCCACCGTGAGCAGCTTTTTACCTGCCTCCGGTTGTTCGGGTGCAACTGCTGTTGTGATCAACGGTACCAATTTTGTCAATGTCACCGGAGTGACATTCGGTGGCACACCGGCGCAATCATTTACGGTAGTCAATGCCACACAAATTAATGCTACACCGGGCGTAGGTACTACGGGCACTATCGCAGTAACCAACCTGTCCGGAACCGGCACGAGTGCAGGTGTTTTTACGGTGAATATCTCCCCGGCAGCACCCACTCCGGTAACGGCCACACCGGCTACGATGTGCATTGGCGCCAGTTCCAATCTGAACGCCATCTCTGCCGGCAACACAATTTATTGGTACACAGTACCCTCGGGAGGCGTAACCATTGGTTCTAGTGCCAGTGGCGCCAATTTTCCGGTAAGTCCTGCGGCTACCACAACTTATTATGCCGCTTCCGGTACCGGAGCGCCCGGTGGTAGTCAGGTTTTCGCTTATACGGGTGCGATGCAAACCTTTACTGTGCCAGCAGGGGTAACATCTGTTACACTTGAAACATGGGGTGCCCAAGGTGCCGGTGGAAATGGCGGTAATGGTGGATATGCTAAAGGCGATTTGGCGGTTACACCCGGTCAAGTACTTAATGTGTTTGTTGGGGGACAAACCGCTCCCATCAATGGAGCTGCTTTTAATGGTGGTGGTGTCGGTCATGCTGTGAATGCACGAAATGGCGGTGGAGCTTCTGATGTGCGCGTTGGCGGAGTTGCCCTGGCCAATCGGGTAATTGTTGCCGGTGGCGGAGGGGCTAGTTGCGGTGACGCCAATTATGCCGGAGGAACCGGTGGTGGTGGCACCGCTGTTGGAACAAATTTCGTCGGTGGCGGCGGTGGAACGGGTTATGGAGGTAACGGAGGCGCAGGCGGTGCAAATGGAGGTACGGGCAATATCAGTTGTCACTCAGGCGGTGCCGGTGGCGGTGGCTTGAATTCAGGTGGTGCTGGATCGTGCAACACTTGTTATGGCAATACGTGCGGAACGGCCGGTACGTTAGGCGTCGGAGGCAATGGTGATATTTGGGAAAATGGCATTTGCTATAATTCATATGGGGGAACTGCCGGTGGCGGTGGTGGATATTATGGTGGCGGAGGTAGTTCTACCGGAAATTGCGGAGCAGGCGGCGGCGGTGGCGGTTCATCCTGGACTGGTACATTAACCAATCCGGCCTTCACAGCCGGCGTGCGTGCCGGCAACGGGCAAGTTACCATTTCGTGGGCAACCGTTACACTCTGTGAGTCAAATACGCGTACGCCGGTTACAGTAACGATCACTTCGCCTGCTGTGCCTTCTCCGGTAACAGCCACCCCGGCTAATATCTGCGTAGGGGGATCTTCTAATTTGAATGCAACTTCACCGGGCAATATCATCAGTTGGTATACTGTACCCACCGGAGGCGTTGCAATAGGCTCTTCTCCAAGTGGGGTAAACTTTCCGGTGACTCCCGCAGTAACTACAACTTATTATGCTTCACAAGCATCCGGACCAAACGGTTCTCAAACATTTAATTATACAGGTGCTGTACAAAACTTTACCGTGCCGGTTGGTGTTACTACCATAACGATTGATGCGAGAGGCGCACAAGGTGGTACCTATGGTGCCGCAACCGGTGGTTTAGGGGCCCGTATCGTAGGTGACGTCTCCGTTACGCCGGGTCAGGTTTTATCGGTTTATGTTGGTCAACAAGGTATTGCGAGTCAGAATGCCGGTGGCGGCGGTGGTGGCAGTGGCGTGAGTTTCGGGGCCACGCCATTGGTGATTGCCGGTGCGGGCGGCGGTGGCTGTTCCGTAAACCTCGAAGTGGGTAAGCCCGGACAAATTACAACAAGTGGAGGCAACTCTTCGGGTCTGGGTGGTACCAGTGGCAACGGTGGTCAAAAAGGTTATGTTTCCGGCGACTGTGGTTGGGCCGGTGGTGGCGGTGGATTTTTCGGTGACGGCTATGGCGGCAACGCCGGTGGTGATGGTGGCGCTTTGCCCGGTATTCTGGGAGGGCCTGCCGGAGGCAAATCACGTGCTAATGGTGGTGCCGGTGGAATCGGCGGTTGCTGTGGTTTCTCAGGACTCGGTTCAGGCGGCTGGGGTTGTGGTGGTGGCGGTCGTGCCGAATATGGCGGCGGCGGCGGCGGCGGATACAGCGGTGGCGGCGGTGGTCAATATGTGGCTGCTGTAGGTAGCAAAAGCGGTGGCGGTGGCGGTTCCTTCAACTCAGGAGTCAACCAAACTAATACAGCCGGATATCAAACAGGCAACGGGCAAGTGATCATTTCTTGGTCAGCACCTTGTCCATCCGCCCGTGTACCGGTTACTGTAACCGTAAATCCTTTACCAACCGTAACAGCAACGGCATCACAATTGGCACCTTGTGCAGGATCATCAACTACCCTTACCGGAAACGGTGCCAACACCTATGTGTGGAATCCCGGTAATATCGCTGGTAATCCGGTTGTAGTAACACCGGTCGTTCCAACAGTGTATACAGTAACGGGTTCCGATGCTATTGGTTGTTCGGCAACAACAACGATAGCTATTTCTACAACACCGGTGGCGGCTCAGCCCACACCGGTTACCGCAACGCCAGCACTAATTTGCGGCAATGGTACTTCACAATTAAATTCTACCGGAACGTTGGGCAGTACACAAACTTGGTATACTGTTCCCAGTGGTGGAGTTGCCATTGGCACGAGTTTAAGTGGGGTAAATTTCCCCGTTAATCCTGCAGTGACAACAACGTATTATGTCGAAACTTCGAGCAATATTCCACCGGGATCACAAACATTCAATTATACCGGGGCTATGCAAACATTTACCGTGCCCGCAGGTATAACGAGTGTTACTATAAATGCTTTTGGCGCGCAAGGCGTCGGCTTAAATGGCTTTGCCCCGGGCAACGGAGGTCGGGCACAAGGTGTACTCAGTGTAGTACCCGGACAAGTTTTAAACGTCTTTGTTGGCGGCACCAATGCCTATAATGGCGGTGGTATCGGTCAAGGCGGTGCCAATGGCGGTGGAGCGAGTGATGTTCGTGTAGGCGGCGTATCGCTGGCCGATCGTGTAATCGTCGCCGGTGGTGGTGGTGGTGCCGGTGGTGACAACTGGCAATGTAATGTAGGCACCGGTCATGGTGGTGGCGGTACGGCAGTTGGTGCAAACTTTTTTGGTGGTGCAGGCGGTGCAGGTTATACTTCAGGTACCGGTTGTGGCACCAACGGTGGTAATGCCGGTGGTACCGGTGGTACCGGCTTCCACGGCGGCGGCGGTGGTGGTGGCGGATTGATTTCCGGTGGCACGGGCGCAGTAGCAAATGGTTTACCTGCAGGTAGTGGCACACTCGGTCAGGGTGGGGCATCCTACAATGCGCCCGGCTGTGGCAATACTGGTGCAGGCGGTGGTGGCTATTATGGCGGCGGCGGCGCTGCAGGTACCAACTGTGGAGCTGGTCGTGGTGGTGGTGGTTCTTCATGGACCGGCACATTAACTAGTCCTGTATTTGCTGCCGGTACCCAAGTCGGTAATGGTC
>CAZFKA010000004.1:0-46556 GCA_964519155.1 uncultured Bifidobacterium sp.
TTGAATAATTGCTGCTAACGGTCTGCAGCTACCCGAAGTGCGGGAGTTTGAAGACGAAATTAACTTAAAAGAATGAAGATTCTTTTACTATTAAATGTTCATTCGGAGAAGAAAGCCCGCATTTAGGGTAGGTGCTGTTAGCTGTAGGGCAGCAGAGTTTTTTATTTTTTATATAATCATATTTAATTTTCATGAAATCTATAGTTCAATGGATATTCTTTGACTTGTTCATCTGAAGTTCAATTCCTTATTTTGTTATAGTTGCCACTTCTGCCTATTAAAAAATGTGAGCGTAATTTTTTTCCGCTTTGCTAAAGTGAAGTCATTAAACAGATTTTTTATTTGGTAATAATTGTAACAATTCAATCTTTTAAATCTGCTTTTTCTATTATTTAACTAGGTCAATGCTAACAATATACTCGCAACTTACATTGTTTGAAATTCCTTGTATATAGCGGGTATCGATTCCACGGGCTTTTTTGCTTTCTAAGCCTTCAATAAATGAATGTCGCAGAGTAATTTTCACCTTTTTTTTATCAAATTTTCTAAGTTGTTGAAATTCATTTTCTGAAAAATTGATCCATCGCGAACATATATTATCGCCAAAATAACTTAAAGAGCTTTCCTTCCGTGTTTTTTGTTCTTGTTGCCAATTAAATTTTATATATATAGTTGAGTCAGCAGCATTTATTTCCTTATTTGGCAATACTTGAGCATTTAAATTAGTTGTTACAAAAACACAAAAGATAATTACATAATTTTTCAGAATAGTACGTACACTTTTCATATTTTATTGTTGTTTTGTTTGTTTTTTAGGCCTTACAGCTAACACACTCCTACCCGCTATTCACCCTCGCCTAGCATACAAAATCCGTTCTATAGCCGATATAGTCTGCTTTCTCAAACATACGGCATAAATACGGCAATGCAAAAAAATAAGGGTCGTAAAGAAAACTTGCGGGCTTGATCGTTAATCCATGGTCAGAATTTGTATGGTGTTTGCAACAACCTTAAAATGATCTGCTGTAGCATTAGCCCTGCAGCATAGCCTGCTGCAGCAGAAATACAAGAATACCCACCACAAAGCCAATCAGCGCCAGCCAACTGATCTTTTTCAAATACCAAATAAAATTGATTTGTTCTATACCCATGATAGCCACCCCTGCAGCAGAACCAATAATGATCGCACTTCCACCGGTACCGGTCGTTAGGGCAAGAAATTCCCAAAAAGGATGATCGGTCGGGTAGCTCGTGAGGGAATACATGCCTTGTGAAGCCGCTACCAACGGTACATTGTCAACTATCGCCGATAACAAACCCAATGCAGTACCAATTAAATAATCATTTTGCAAGGTGCTCCCCAGCCATGTGGCCATCGTGCTTAAAATACCGGCAGCTTGCAACGCCGATACCGCCAGCAATATACCTAAGAAAAATAAAATACTCGGGGTATCAATTTTTTCGAGAGCACGGGTAACCGTATACTTGGCAAAGATCTCACTGTCTTTGTCTTTATGCAATATTGAGGTAATGATCCACATACACCCCAGTGCAAGCAACATGCCCATAAAAGGTGGCTGATGGGCAAGGGTCTTAAAAACAGGTACAAAAATAAGAAACCCAATTCCTGAATATAAGATGATTCGCCCTTCGGTGCGCTCACCGGGTTCGGTGACCGGTACCGGAAGTGCAGTCATTTTTGCTTTTCGAAAACGATACGCAAGCAGGGCTGCCGGAAAGATACATACACTGATACTGGGGATGATCAGTGTTTTCATGATATTCAAGGCCGTGATTTGACCACCGATCCACAACATCGTGGTGGTAACATCGCCAAGCGGCGACCACGCCCCTCCCGCATTGGCCGCTATAACAATGATGCCGGCAAACCACAATCGGTCTTCTTTTTCAGGAATGATCTTCGCACACAGCGAGGCCATAACAATAGCAGTGGTGAGGTTGTCGAGCAAGGCAGACAAAAAGAAAGTGATGAAGGTAATGATCAGCAATAAGGTTGATTTCTTTTTGGTTTTTATAGTTCGGGTGATCAGGTCAAAACCATGATGGGTATCGATCAATTCAACAATGGTCATAGCCCCTAAAAGGAAAAATAAAATAGAGGCGATTTCACCCAATTGATGCAATAATGCTTCGGCAGCTACTTCAGGCGCACCCGATTGCAACGCGTACAGTGTCCAACACAATACCCCACAAATCAATGCGGGTGCCGCTTTGTTCATCCGCAACTGGTGTTCAAATGCGATGGCTGTATAGCCTAACACAAAAAGGAGTATCATAATCATCGTCATTGTACTATTTAATTAAAGGAGTTAAAAGTTTAAAGTCACGTTCTTTGATCACGTAATCGGCCACAGCATCTACCTGCGTACTGCCTGCGCAAAATGCCACACCAATACCGGCTTTTTTGATACAACATATATCGTTTTCCCCATCACCCACCACCAGGGTATTTTTTAATTCTACGTCGTATTGCTTACAAATATTGATCAGGGCGTTCAGTTTGCAATAATCATGATCGCAGGCACTGTTGCTGTCGTTGAGAAAAAAAGAGGGAATCCGCACTTCCCCCGTTACGATGCTTTTCGAAAATTCCAATTCATTGGAGATGGAAAAATCAAATCCGAATTTATTTTTCAAATGGTTGGTGATACAATCGTAGCTGTCGCTGATGATGCCGGTGATATATCCTTGCTTTTTGAGATCTGTGATGGTGTCAGCCAAATGAGGCCCGATGGCAATTTCGTCGGCCACCAATAGCAAATCGCCGATATGTTTCCCGCGCAGAAGCCGGGCAATTCGTTTGGTTCTGACAAAGGGGTTATCGATCGACTCAACAATTTCATTCAGTTCATTTGTAAACCCAAATTTGCGCGCAGCGGTATGAATAAAACTTGCATTTAAAATCGTATTGTCCATATCGAACATGGCGATTTTTTTCAAGGACATCAACTGTTCCCGTATCGCAAACTCCATTTGCTCTCTGATGACCTGAATATTTTCGAAGGTTTCCAGATTTTGCACCTGTATGCCTTTCGATTTTTTGATGATGGTTCGGGCAACCTCTCCCGACATTTTACCCAGTTGCTCGAGATGCTGCATTTTATTTTCGATCGAACCAATATTGACCTCACGCAATCGGAGCTTGAGGTGATACATGTCGATCAGTATGCCGATATCGACCCCATAACCTTCTTCAAATTCGATTTGTACAAAGTCGCTTTTGCGTCCCGCGATCATGCCACTCAAGGGTTGTTGAAAGGAAGGGAAGTCAGGATTCAGGATCGAGAGCAATGGCTTGGCCACCAATTCGGTGACCCTGCCGGCTTGTCGCGTGAAATACGATTTTACAAAGTCTGCTTCCCGGTCGATAATGGGTTGGGTGAGGAGGGTAATTACATCGGGGTTATACGTGGTGATATCGGCATCTAAAAAAGCAATCACTTCGTTTTTGGCCATCAACACCCCATCCTTCATCGAAGCGCCTTTACCCAGTTTTGTACTCGTGATCACACTTGCTCCATTGCGCTGGGCTTCCTCAACCGTACGATCCATCGACTTGTCGTCCACTACAATAACCTCTGTAACCAGCGGTGTCTGCAGGGCCAATTGCACCACCTGCGCGATGGTTTCCTCTTCATTAAGTGCCGGAATGATAACGCTAATCATGAGTCAAAAATTATTTTTAGTTCATTTTCAGGCAATCGAATCTTCAGCCATTTAATCAGTTTTTGCCTTTCGCTGTTGGGCATAGGGCGGGTTGATGTCAAAATGATCAGCATGCTTTGCGTTGCTTGCACACTATCGGTGATGATCGCTACCGGTTGAATGATCGCTGAATGTATAAACGGATATTGTGCTTTAATTTCGCTGAAGATCTGCTGATGAAGCAGGGTTTGCCTTTCGGTACTATCCTTGTATTTTTGCAAGTCCCGCTCATGGTCATCGGTGAGTGCCAACGCTTTTGACAAATTTTTGACTTGTTCATTTGCCGTATCTGACAGATACGCAAAGCCTTGCTTTATGTCGAGCTCCGCCCCGGCAAGTTTGTATTTCGGCAAAGCCTCTTTTAGTCGTTTGATTTCGGCAGGCGGAATTTCTTCCCCCCCAAATACCAGACTGATCTGCTTTTTTTTGGGGTCAATTTTTTTATTCAGCAGGTAGTCGTTGGTAAAATGGGCTTCAAAGTTGATGAAGTCATTTGCGCTTTTCAAAAATCGATTTTGCTGCACCATATCGTAACCAAAATAAATACTCGGCAACAGTGTAACAACAACAATCAATGCCGTAATTCGGTGTGCGAGTTTATTGGCTTTTTGGTTGGCCAATTGTTTATCCGGAAAATGCAGGAGCCTTACGATGATCAAGGTCGCCAAGGCAATAAATACTGTATTGATGATAAATAAATAAAACGCGCCCAGAAAATAATTCAGTTGCAGGGTGGCAACACCATAACCTGCGGTGCACAAGGGTGGCATTAAGGCTGTGGCAATCGCTACACCGGGAATGACATTTCCTTTTTGCTTGCTCGAAACTGCAATGATACCGGCGAATCCGCCAAAAAGGGCAATTAGTGTATCGTAAATTGTTGGAGAGGTACGCGCCAATATTTCGGAGTGCGCTTCGTTTAAGGGCGAAACCAAAAAGAATACCGTAGAGGTCGTTAAGGCAACGCCGGTTGCAATGGCATAATTGTAGATCGCTTTGCGCAAGAGGTCTACATCGCTGATACCCATCGACAGGCCAATACCCATGATGGGCCCCATGATGGGGGAGATCAGCATAGCCCCAATGATGACTGCCGTAGAATTGATGTTTAAGCCCAGGGAAGCCACAAAAATCGCAAAGATCAATATCCAGAGATTTGTCCCCCTGAAAACCACGCTATTCTCAATGTTGGCGATAACGGTCTGTAAATCTTCTTTCTCTCCTTTTAAGGCAAACTTGTTAAAGAAATTTTCCAAATCTGATCGGGTTTTTATATGCTAAAGGGTGCTGGTAAAGGTAAGCCTTTTTGGCTAGAGAACTGCCGAATAAAGCTATTAATTCGGCCCTATTTTTCGCCTTCGACCACAACGTGAAAACGAGGGCGTAGGGCTACAGTTACTCCACTAAACTATAATACAAAATACCCGATCACACCAGTGCAACCCGTATACGTGAAAAAACCGGTTGAAGCAATCATGAGCGCAGGCTTTTGCTTTAGCAATGCCGAGCCCGCAGGAAGCTTGCCTTTTATTGCTCCATCGGGTCTTGCGTCGTTTATTCAATACGTTGAAGGCCACTTGCATGATACGATTTTAGGCAAAAAGGCTGCCCCCACCCTAACAGCCTGAAAACATCGATATGTCTTTGGGCTACACAGTGCAAACCCTCGAGCATCGCACTTCACGGATCTACATCCACCGAAACAAAAACGGTCGTAAATTGACTGGTAACAGTGAGGCGGGTGATCTTTTCTTTTAGGCGTAACTTCACCTCACGGAGATGAGCCGTATCTCTATTTGTCTTCAATAATATTTCGCGCAGATAATAATTCCGAATACGGTTGACGGATGGTTCAGCAGGACCGAAAAAGACAGTCTTCGGCAGATCCTGGATATCGTCGAATAATTTTTGCGCAGCGGCTTTTAGCGTTTCTGCATTTTTATGCTTCAATACAATTTTGATCAACCTGATCATGGGTGGATACAAAAACGTCTTGCGCATCTCGATTTCTTCATGGTAAAATCCATCAAAATCATGCTTCATCACCCGAGGCAACAAAGGATGCCCTGTATTGAAAAGTTGTATGAGCACTTCGCCTTGTCCATGTTTGCGCCCGGCCCGGCCTGCCACTTGCTCAAGCATCTGAAAGGCCCGTTCGTTGACCCTGAAATCGGGATAAGAAAGCAATTTATCAGCACTCAATACGCCTACCAGTTGTACATGTTCAAAGTCGAGTCCTTTCACCACCATTTGGGTACCGACCAAAATATCGATCTCTCCTCTCTCAAATTGTCTGATGGTTTCTACATATTTGTTTTTGATCTTCAGGCTGTCCCAATCGAAACGTTGTACACGTGCATGCGGAAAAATTCTTTTGATCTCTTCTTCAATTTTTTCTGTACCAAAACTTCTTGCCTGTATTTTATTACTGCCACAAGCGAGACAAATACTGACCAAAGGCGACACAGCCTGGCAATAATGGCAATGGAGTTTGTCGGTCGCTTTATGAAAAGTAAGCGATACATCACAGTTTTTACATTGCGGTACCCAGCCACACAGGTCACACTGCACGAAGGGCGCATACCCGCGACGATTCTGAAAAAGAATGACCTGCTTTTTCTGTTGGATACATTGTTGAATGGCCTCGATCAGTTGTTGAGAAAAAATTCCTTTCTGCAACGTATGGGCCGCCATTTCCTGCTTGAGATCAACGATGCGGGTTTTTGGCAGCGACACCTCCCCAAAACGTTCATTCAGGGTTACCAGATCAAACTTTTTTTGTTTGCAGTTGTAATAACTTTCAACCGATGGTGTGGCCGTTCCCAGCAATATGTTGGCCCCTGCGCCGGCCGCTAGCACCAGTGCCGCATCACGGGCATGATAACGGGGTGCAGGATCTTGTTGTTTATACGAGGCATCATGTTCTTCGTCGACCACCACAAGCCCCAGTGCTGCAAAAGGAAGGAGTAAGGCCGAACGCGATCCGATCACCACATCAAACTGCCTATGTTGTACTTTTCGCCAAAGTTCTACCCGCTCATGATTGCTGAAACGCGAATGATAAATACCGATTCGATCGCCAAACAACGCCCTGAGCTTTTTAACGATCTGTGCCGTGAGGGCAATTTCGGGCAAGAGATACAATGCCTGCTTTCCGCTGCGGATACAATCATCGATCAGTTGACAATAAATATGTGTTTTGCCACTACCCGTAACCCCTTTCAGCAATACCGGCTTTCGTTGATCGAACGATTGCACGATTTGCCGGTAGGCTGCTTCCTGCTGGGTATTGAGGGTATTCACCGTCTGCTTTTCAACGGTTTCGAATTGTACCCTGTCCACTTCCAGCTTCCTGATGCCGAAAATTCCTTTATCGACAAGATATTTCAATTGAATGGCGGTGGCAAGGCTTTTACTGAGTAGCTCCTGTTGCGAAACAATCTGTCGGGTTTCTACAAGATGTAAATAACTCAAGAGCAGATTTTGGTAATGGGGTTTCGACTCAAAACGATCGAGCAGTAGCTTTAATTGTGGCTCATTGTTATAAGCCGGTTCAAGAAAAACAAAATTTTCCTTTTTGGGTTTGTAGTTCTCCTGTATATTTTCGTATACACTGATCAGCCCTTTCGACAATAAAGAATTGACAACCTTCCAGGCTGAAGTATCCTGTACAATTTTTTGCACTTCCTGCAGGGTGATATCTTTCAGATCAGGCAAGGTATTGTTGAATGATTTTTTTTGAGCGATAATTAAACATCGCAAATATAAAGAGCAGGATCAAGGCAGCGAGCAATATTACTTGCCAAGCGATGGACTTTGACATCACCACATGAAACGAGGTCAACCACGATGCCAGTGCCCATTTGCATAGACCTGTTACAACGATCGATATTGCTACCACCACCGTAAAACTCCAAAAAATTCCGCTGGTAAAATGCTTTTGCAGGATGCGGGTACGATACCCCAACATAGAAAGCAACTGCAGTTTTTGTCCGGCCCGTGTAATGATGAGATCGAGGTATACGGCCAGCAACATCATGCACAATACCAGAATAAACACGCCAATCAATCCGCTGCTGCCAAACACAGCCCCCATAATAGTACGCACCTTGCTCCATTTAATCTTTTCGTTTTGCGTACTGTAATTGTTGTCACGGATATATTTCACCAAGTGCGGATCGTCAGCTTCTGTGGTTTGCAATACCAATCGGGAGTACTGCCGGGTGTGCACAGCGCCAAATTTTGCATTGGCATATTGCATAAAAGACAACGGGACAATGACGCTTGAGTAGCGTTGCGAAAAACCCACTACTTCGGCAGTATAATCTTCGCTGTTGCCGATACGGATATTAAAGGAAATTGCTTTTACCGTTTCTTCACTCATTTGCGGAAGACCCTGGCTTAAGGCAAATCCGAAATTATAGAGGTTGAGAAAATCCTGCGACAAGATCACCGGAATATGTTCCTCTCCCGGCTTCCAGGAAAATTTCTCTGTTTCCACATCCAAAAAATCGACCGGAATGGATTCAAAAAAAAGTTGGGTTGAAAATGCAAGTTCACCAAAGTTACTCGCCTCCACCGGAAACTGATTGCTTTCGATGAGGCCCAATTGTTTCACAGCTTTTTGTTTACCCAATTGTTCAATTTCATTCGTCGAAAAAAAAGCGGCTTCGTTCTTACCCATCATTTCGTTGGTGATATTTTTATTTAACACCAAATAGTCGAAACGGTCATTCTTAAATTGACGACTATTCATCAGGCTATAGGTATCGATATACAATTGCAGGGAAATAAACAATAAAGTAACCCCAATCAGCAGGGCAGCATAGGTCAGCATATTTCTGCGAAAACTGTGAACGGCAATAATTTCTTTCAGGGTTCGCATCAGAGGTTGAGCTTTTCGTGGTAAGGAAAATGATCGTCTGGCTCAAGATCGCACAAGATCAATGTTGCTTGTCGTTTGGCTGCTTCTTCCTGCAAAAAAAGCGCAGCCCGTGCTGTATTCTCATTGTCGAGATGACTGAAAGGCTCATCCAATAATATACAATCAAAGGGTTGCAATACCGAACGGATGATGGCCACCCGCTGCCGCTCGCCATACGACAGCGACGAAATCGGGCGCTGAAGTGTATGTGCCACACCCAAACGTTCGGCATATGCTCGTATCGTCATTTCATCAGTATACGCAGTGAGTTCGTTTTTCACCAGTAGATTCTGCCAGGCTGTTTGATCGGCAAACAAACGAAGATCCTGAAATACAATACTCAGTTGCTTTGCCCGCAAGTCGCACCAATCATCCGGCGACTGGGTAGCGGTGAGCTTTCCCTTGAAGTACAATTGCCCGGTGTAGTTTCTTTGTAAGCCATAGAGGGTGTGGATGAAACTGCTTTTGCCTTTTCCTGATTGCGCACGGATATGATAATACTTGCCCGGCGCAAACAAACGCTCAGTCGACCAGATAGCTGATTGACCGGGAGGGATATAGCTGATAGTGACCTGTGACAATTGAAAACACATGTTCGCAAAGATAATGGAGAACGACAAAAAGCAGATCAGATAAAATGTCTGCCCCTTTTGAAATTTCTTTTTAGTCGGAATTGCTTAGTTTCGCGAAACCGTTGATCGTATACGGCGACACTTCTAAAAAAAAATCTGCTTTGCAAAAACTTTATTCTACCGCATTTTTTTGTATCGTATTGCTGCTGATGGGTAAAATCAATTTTGCCCATCCCTTGATTGGTAAAGATTCTTTACTGATCGACCTGAACGACACTGCCCTTCATGAAGTAAAACTGTCTTTGGATACCGCGGCGACAGAAACTTTATTTCTGTATGGCGACCAAGTTACGCTTTATCTCCCGCTTGATGAATTTGTGGAGGTTGCGCTGAAAGGCAGAGACATCAGCAATAAACTTCATTTACTGAAAACCAAACGTCGGTCGAACGAGACACCCGAAAAGATCAGCAGTCATCCGGAATTTGAATTTGTGACTGATCAGTTGCTTGAACAGGGACGCGCAACACTTTTCGATCATCGGAGTGGACATTTTGTAAACAAAATTTATTATCGGCTCGAAACTTTTGATGGACGGGCAGAACGATTTTATTATCTGCCCGACTATCGCGTATTTTTTACCGTCGTCAAACTTACCGCAATGGATGATCAAAAATGGTTTCGCAAAAACAAAAACCGTCGGCAAAATGAACTCACCGATCGCGAAGACGATTGATCGGTTTTGTTATTTCTTGAAACGCATACCGACATAGATATTGCGCCCATTGGTTGGCCCCCACACCAGCGATCCGTCGAAGTAAGGACTGAATGGTGTTTGCGCGTCGATAATAGCAACCTGTTGCATATAATTCAGTGCATTTTCAACTCCCCCATACAAGTCAAACCCGCTTTTGAATGCTTTGTTGATATGCGCGTTCATGGTAAAAAAGGAAGGGGATGAACCGGGAAACTGCAAGGCAGGTGGGTTCGACGCAGTGGATGGGATTCGTTTGCTGCCTGTCCATTGCAGGGTATAATCAAACGACCATTTCGATCGTGTCGTATACCCGACATTGATAAACGCACGGTGCTTGGCATTCAGCGGTCTTTGCTTCAACACCTGGCCATAGGTTGCACGCACATCATGAAAACGGTAAGCCAACCGTATATCCAGTTTACGGATAGGTTCATAGTCAAGCTGGCATTGTATACTGTGGGCATACGATGGTTTGGTAGAATTGTAAAAGCTGATGTTGCGTTCATTTTCCCAATCGGCCAAAACCTGATTTTGAAAATGCGTATAATAATAATCTGCACTCAGGGTGCCGCTACGGTAATTGAGCTTGAATTTATAGGTTGCATTCAACCCGGTGTTGATCGCTTGTTCATTCTGTAATCCATATACGCCGTTGACTTGTGAAGGAATAATATTGATGGTTCTGTTACTCGAAAAAAGTCCCAGGTTCTCCGCGTAAATCGAAGCAGTACGGTACGATTTACCGATAGACCCCCGTAAAGCCATGTTCTCATGCGGTGCATAACGGATATGAAAGCGAGGTGTAAAATAAAAACCGTTTAAGTTGTGATAATCGCCCCTGACACCCACTACCGCGTTCAGCTTTTGTGAAAATGTGTGCGCATATTCCGAATACACGCCCGGTACAATCTCGCGATTCTGATACAGCACTCCATTTACCGTTTCGTTGCGATCGATATAATTGAGGCTAGCCCCCAGTTTAATCACACGACCGGTATGTTTGATTATGCTTTGAAAAATGTAATTGGCATACAGCGTTTTTTCATCAGCATCGTAGCGTTGCCGACCGAAACGCATTTGCTGCCGGTGGCCTGCATAAGCCATTTGCAGCCCCATACTTTTCCATGGCCGTTTTTCATAAACCTTACCAAGCTTGCTCCAGGCATCCATCCGGGTAGTTTGCAATTGCATACCCCATACCGGACTTACTGAGGGTGCTTCTGCTGGATTGTAGTGCGTACTACCGCCCCAATTGTTGAAATCATTATATTTCACCCCCAATTGGAGTTCACGGCCTTTTTTGCCAAACCACATCCAACGGTTTGCCGCAATGAAAGAATTTCCCATCGGCTGGTCGATAAAATGATCGTGGTTTTGATCGACTTTCAACCATTGCGTCTTTCCATGCAGAAAAATATTGGTATACAAGCGTTCTTTCGGTTCAAAGGCAAGATAGGCATTCGCCTCGCTCCGTCCCTGTGCACTTTGGTACACATTGTAAAATTGTTTGTCGCCTTCCATGGGCTTGCGCAATTCTATATTGATTTGTCCGGCCAGTCCTTCATACCCATTCACTACACTCCCCGTACCCTTACTGAGTTGCATACCATCGATCCATTGTCCGGGGGTAAATGTTAATCCCGTAATACTTGCGAGACCCCGCACTTCTGGAATATTTTCACGGGTGATGAGGGTATACGGCCCCGCGAGTCCCAGCAATTGAATTTGCTTATACCCGGTGACGGCATCCGTAAAGGCTACATCGACACTGGGGGTTGTTTCAAAACTTTCACTCAGGTTACAACAAGCCGCTTTCAATAATTCCTTGCTACTGATTCGTTCAAACTTTTGTATGGTGAGCAAACTGATCTCGGTCGTAAATTTCTTCTGCCTGATCACAACGCCATTGATTTGTTCGTAAATTGGATAAACGATCTTCATCTCCTTCGACAGATCGGTCAATGCAAGGGTGTCGCTACCGATATGATCGAACTGTACAACGATACGCTTTGCCGAATCAGGGATTTCCAGCGTGAATATTCCGTCCTTGTCTGTAAAGGTGAAGGTCGTTTTGTTGTAAATGATTTTCGCCCCCACTACAGGATGCACACTCATATTTTTACCTTTCTCCGACACCTGTCCTTTGAGTGTAGTCGTTAGTCTCTGCGCATAAGCAAACGACGAAAACAAGCAGTGGAAAAGTAAACACAAAAAAAATGTTTTCCGGCTTGCACCCTCAATCATGATGACATGCACCTGAACGATATGCGCAACACTCAGGCAGATTTTTATAATCCTTCTCGGACGCCTGATGGCCAGGGCCGTCGTGTCCGGCATTGGCAATGGCTGCGGTGATTTTATTCAAATCGGTCTTGGCCGGATCAAATACAAGGGTCAAAACTTTGGTCTTTTTGTCCCATAAGGCACTTTTCACGCCTTTGATATAAGCGGCTTCTTCGATACGCACCTTACATTGATTGCAATTGCCGGCTATCGTAACCGTATCGGTTTTTAACTGGGTTCCACGGGCAATTCCCGAAATGGATATGGCGCTGAGCAATGTTGCCAACAGCATCCCTAAAATGACTGGTTTCATTTCATTTATTTTTTAAGGTAAATTTCAGCACCGCGTTTATAACTGTCCGGACCGAAAAAAAATTTTACAAAATCAAAAAAAAAAAAAATAAATGATCAGCAATAAAAAAGAAAAGCGTGGTTACGCTTATAACTGGGCATAGCTACCCCTTCGGGTGGACGAGGCAAGGCCGAAGCAACGAAAATACCATGCAAACACAGATAAGAAAGCTCATTTCGTTCAGTAGAAGGCGTGGGTAAACAAACAAGTAGCGGCTGAAATTTCTTTTCCGACAATTCCACTTTGTTTTGATCGGCTGTGATGCGAAACGACTTGTTTTCGTTTTTGCAACAGTCGTCCTTTGTTCCTTCACCGGAGCTATCGCAACAGCAACTCGGATCGTCAAACAAACTCAGTGCAGCCAGATCGCCACCACAATAATGCGCCGAAATTGTTACCCCAATCGATGAAACGAGGTACAAAAACAGAAGCGATATGGAGAGAATCTTTTTCAGGATGGCCAAAAATAAACAATCTGTTGGGAATGACTTGTTAAATCGAAGGGCATTTTTAAACAATAGCTTATCCACTGTTTAATTACCCGGCCTCGGCTGCGGTAAACACCTTGAGTTCGTTGTAGATCGTATCGCGCTCCACCGGTATACGACCCGCATCACGAATCAGGTCGCAAATTTGCTCGGTACTCATCACGGGTGTTTGCTCTTCGCTGCCTGCCATTGAGTATATTTTGGTACTGTCGTCGATGGTACCATCCAGATCGTCGACACCAAAATCGAGCATCAATTGCGCATTGCTTCTTCCCAACATGGGCCAATAGGCTTTCAGGTGCTGAAAATTATCCATAAAAATCCGGGCAACAGCATAAACTTTCATATCCTCGATCAGCGACGATTCGGCAATATGGCTCATATCATTGTCCTTATTTCGAAACTTGAGCGGAATAAAACAATTGAAGCCTTTAGTTTCATCTTGTAAATTTCTCAATTGGTCCATATGATCGATACGGTCGGCGTAGGATTCAATATGGCCATACAACATCGTTGCGTTACTGTGCATACCGAGCAAATGCGCCTGTCGGTGAATATCGAGCCACCCTTCGCCATCTACTTTATCTTCACAGATCTGCTTGCGGATAGCGGGCGCAAAGATTTCGGCCCCTCCACCGGGTAACGATTGTAAACCGGCCTCCTTTAATTGCTGTAAACCTGCTGCTCTGCTTAGCTTGGCTTTGCGAAACATATAATCGAGTTCAACAGCGGTAAAGCCTTTGAGATGCAGATCAGGACGATGCGCATGGATACGTTTGAGCAATTCACAAAAAAAGTCAAGATCAAGTTTTGGATGAACACCGCCCACGATATGCACTTCCGTTACCGCTTGTCCGTCGTATTTCTGCACGATATGCATCATCTGATCAATACTCATCTCCCAACCTTCTTCGCGGTGTTTATACAATTTGGAATAGGCACAAAACGCACAACTGAATACACAAACGTTAGTGGGTTCAATGTGAAAATTACGATTAAAAAACGCTTTATTGCCGAATTTCTTTTCCCGAATATAATTTGCAAGCGCCCCAAGATAGCCGATATCCGTTTCGCGATACAGGTATAAGGCATCCTCTTTGGTGATCCTTTGTCCATCAAGGATCTTTTGTGCGATGTCTTTACTTTGGGTAGGCAAATTCCGATCGCCAAATAGGGCCGCTAATAATTGCATAGTTCTGAAATTGAGAGTGCAAAAGTATTGTGCATTCCGCACTAAAGCCATAATATTTGCCGACAGATTTAATTATTTTCCTACTTTTAACGTTCGCAAAAGATTTATGTCTCTAAATTTGAAAAAAAATAAAACACTCGTATGAAGAAGTTTCTTTTGGTGTTGGCTATCAGTATCGGTACTTGGCCGCTGCAGGCACAAAACCTCAACGATCTGTTGAATCAGGCCAATAATTTATTGAATGGCGGAAAAAACGCAGGCAAAAGCAATAGTATTTTTGGCAACAAATTATCCAACGGCGAAATCGTCAATGGCTTAAAAGAAGCTTTACGAATCGGTACGCAAAACGCATCGGGACGTTTGAGTTTACCGAATGGATTTTTCGGAAACCAACTCATCAAAATTTTGATGCCTCCTGAGGCCAGAAAAATTGAAAACACTTTGCGTCAATTTGGTTTTGGTGCGCAATGCGACAAGCTCATTCTCAGTCTCAACCGGGCCGCTGAAGATGCCGCCGGCAAAGCGGTTCCCGTATTTGTGAATGCCATTACCTCGATGTCGATCAATGATGGACTGGGTATCCTGCGCGGGGGAAATAATGCCGCAACTGAATATCTCAAACGCACCACCACGCAAACCTTGACCCAAACCTTCAGACCGGTCATTCAAAATTCGCTGGGCAAGGTAGACGCCACCAAATACTGGAACGATATTTTCAGCCTTTACAACAGCCTGCCCATCACCAAAAACAAAGTGAATACCGACCTCGCGGGCTATGTGACCGAAAGAGCGTTGAATGGATTATTCATCAATGTTGCACAAGAAGAAGCCAATATACGGAATAATCCAGGTGCCCGTGTAACAGATTTGCTGCGTAAAGTTTTTGGCAGTTAAAGAATTGACTGCTCGATAATAGCTAAAAAAACTTACTAATAAAACAGTAGGTTTTTTTTTGTTGTAGTGTTCCGGCAATATATTTGCGGCAAATTTCCAACTCATTTTTAAAATCAAAAAAACAAGATGGTAGATGTACTGTTAGGTCTGCAATGGGGAGACGAAGGCAAAGGCAAGATCGTTGATTTTCTTGCACCCGCCTATGATATCATCGCACGTTTTCAGGGCGGGCCCAATGCGGGACATACCCTTTACCTGAACGACAAGAAAGTGGTTTTGCGCACCATTCCATCAGGTGCATTTCATCCTCATCTCCTCAATGTGATCGGCAATGGCGTCGTGATCGATCCGGTTTCTTTTCAGGCAGAATGCAGCGAGATTGAGGCCTTAGGGGTTGACCTCAAGGCTTCACTGGTGATCAGCGAAAAAGCGCATGTCATTTTACCTACACATAAAGCCCTTGACCGCGCCAGTGAAATAGCCAAAGGCGTGAACAAAATCGGTAGTACGTTAAAAGGTATTGGTCCTACCTATATGGACAAAACCGGTCGCAATGGCCTCAGGGTTGGCGATCTGTTGCAAAAAGATTTCAAAGACCGTTACCTCACCCTGAAAGAAAAACATCTGAGTATACTGCGGCAAATGAATGCTGAGGAAGATCTTGGTGACAGTGAAGCGGAATTTTTTGCGGCTGTGGAAGCCTTGAAAAAATACAAGATCATTGCCGTTGACTACTGGTTGAATGAGCAATTGGCAACAGGAAAAAAAGTATTGGCTGAGGGCGCACAAGGAACTATGCTTGATATCGATTTCGGCACGTATCCCTTTGTAACCTCAAGTAACACGATCACTGCGGGTTTGTGTATCGGGTTGGGGATTGCCCCTCAACAAGTAGGTCGGGTATTTGGCATCAGCAAAGCCTATTGTACTCGGGTAGGCAGTGGCCCTTTCCCTACCGAATTGTTTGATAGCACCGGAGATCTCTTGCGGGCGCAAGGACATGAATTTGGTTCGGTAACCGGTCGTCCGCGGCGTTGCGGCTGGATTGATCTGGTTGCTTTAAAATATGCCTGTATGATCAACGGTGTTACCGATTTGATCATTACCAAAGCTGATGTATTGGACGAAATGGCTCAGGTAGCCCTGTGCGTTGGATATGCTATTGATGGTGAACAAACCAAACAGATCCCTTTTAACGTCAATCATGCGGTGATCGATCCGCAATATCTCTATATCCCGCAATGGAATAAACGTCTGGCTGATTGCAACAGCGAAGACGAACTTCCCGAAAATTTTATGCGCTTTGTAAAAGAAGTCGAATCTTTCACCGGTGTAAAAATCAGTTATGTTTCGAATGGTGTCGGAAGAAATCAACTGATCTGCAGAAAATAATTTTTTAAAAAAAAGAGAAAAAAAATTTTTCTGTTTGAAAAATATATCAAAAATTTACAAAAGAAATAGAAAAGAATGAAAGCAAAACCTGAAAAAAAAGAAGTGGTAAAAAAAGCGGCCCCCAAAAGCACGGCTAAAAAATCAGCTCCTAAAAAATCTGCAGCCAAAAAAGATGAAGACGACGATGATGAACTGGATGAAGACGACGATCTGCCCAAAACAAAAGCTGCCGGAAAAGGCTCCAAATCAAAAACAGATGATGATTTCGATGACGATGATGATGATATGGATGACGAAGATGATGATATGGACGATGACGATATAGATGATGAATTTGAAGAATTTGATATGCCCACATCAAAATCGAAATTAAAAAAACCGGGTAAAGATGCGGATGATGATATGGATGATTTCAAAATAGATGATGACCTCGGTCTTGATTTATTCGATGACAAGTTTGACGACGACGACGACGACTTTTAATAATCCCCTCGATAAACTTTATACAGAACGCTGATGACTATCGGCGTTTTTTTATGCATCACCCTTTCGTAAAAAATTGTTTGTGTTCAACAAACCCATGCTTCAGTGACCTTGCCAAAAAAAAACTAAAGATTTACCGCGCGTTGGATTTGATACAACCCAACCCTTTCCAAAATTCGGCCGGATAGTGCAACTTGATACGCACTGTGCCTTTATCATCAAAACTGGGAAATTCCATGTGGCAATTCAGTTCGTAGGCTGTATCGAGTCGTTTATAATTGACATAAGTAAACATGGACGAATCCATGGCCGACAAAAATTGAATTTGCTGCAAGGAATCGGGATATTGACCGCTTCGCAATTTATGCAATTCGATAAGGCTGATGGCTTTTTTAAATTCCATATCCGCCATAATTTGCTGGGCTGCCGACATACTCGCATCCATCTCCTTTTTCATACCCGTTGGAATGCAGGCATTGAGGCAGGTGAATACAACAGGGAGAAGGATAAAAATAAGTTTTCGCGTCGGCATAATGGTACAAATATAGGCTTTACGAGCGGGATATCAAACTGTGCTCTTTGTAAGATCGTGTACCTTGTCAGGTAACTATACCTGTAAAAAACTGCATAAATATTTCGACCAAGCTCCTGAAAAAAAATCTAATTTTACATTCCTATGTTCAATCTGCAATCTCCCTATCAACCAGCCGGCGATCAACCTTTGGCCATCAATCAACTCGTGCAGGGAGTGCAATCGGGCGAAAAATTTCAAACCCTATTGGGCGTTACCGGCTCGGGTAAAACATTTACTATTGCGAATGTCATACAGCAGACCCGTCGTCCGACACTTGTATTGACCCATAATAAAACACTGGTCGCACAGCTATACGGAGAGTTTAAACAATTTTTTCCGGAGAATGCGGTTGAGTATTTTGTGTCGTACTACGACTATTATCAACCGGAAGCCTATCTGCCTGCCAGCGGTACTTATATTGAAAAGGATCTTGCTGTTAACGGAGAACTCGAGACCTTGCGCTTGCGGGCCACAACCAGCTTACAATCGGGCAGAAGAGATATTATCGTCGTGGCATCGGTCAGTTGTATTTATGGTATTGGCAATCCCACCGATTATGCCAATGGAATTATACGCATCTCAAAAGGCGACAAAATTGTCAGAAATCATTTTTTACATCAATTGGTACAATCGCTGTATAATCGTACCACCATTGAATTTGACAAAGGCATGTTTCGGGTAAAGGGCGATACCGTAGACATCAATCTTCCTTATGCCGATTTCGGTTTGCGTGTTCTATTTTTTGGTGATGAGATCGAAGAGATCCAGCGTTTTGAGATAGGCAGCGGCAAAAAAATTGAGTCCTTACCTGACGCGGCCGTCTTTCCGGCCAATATGTATCTGGCCCCACAAAGCCAGATGAAGAATATTATTTATGAAATTCATGAGGAAATGTTGGCGCAAGAGGCTTATTTCAAACAAAACAATCAACCACTGGAAGCTCAGCGTATTAAGGAAAGAGTGTTGTACGACCTTGAAATGATACAGGAACTCGGGTATTGCAAAGGCATAGAAAACTATTCCCGCTTCCTGGATCGTCGCGAACCCGGAACACGTCCGTTTTGTCTGCTCGATTATTTTCCGCCTGATTTTTTACTCGTGGTAGACGAAAGCCACGTAACCCTACCGCAAATCAGTGGGATGTACGGCGGCGACCGTGCCCGAAAACTGAATCTGGTGAATTATGGATTTCGTTTGCCCTCCGCACTCGATAACCGACCGCTGAATTTCAGTGAGTTTCAATCCTTGCTGAATCAGGTAATCTATGTCAGTGCGACACCCGGACGATATGAACTGGAACAATGCGATGGTGTGTATGTTGATCAGGTAGTGCGACCGACCGGTTTATTGGATCCTCCGATTGAGATCAGGCCTTCCATCAATCAAATCGACGATTTGCTGGACGAGATCGATCAACGGGTCAATGCAGGTGGTCGGGTATTGGTAACGACGCTCACCAAACGACTATCGGAAGAACTTTCGAAATATCTGATTAAGATCAATATCAAATGTAAATATTTGCATAGTGAAATCGATGCGCTCGAACGCATTGAAATCCTCCGCGACCTTCGCTTAGGCAATATTGATGTATTGATTGGCGTGAATTTATTGCGTGAAGGATTGGACCTTCCTGAAGTTTCACTGGTTGCCATTTTGGACGCCGACAAAGAAGGCTTTTTACGTGACGAAAGGTCGCTTACGCAAACAGCGGGGAGAGCTGCCAGAAATGTCAACGGTCTCGTGATCTTTTATGCGGATAAGATCACACAAAGTATGCAAAAGACGATTGATGAAACGAACCGGCGACGGGAAAAACAAATCAAGTATAATATCGATCACAACATCACCCCGACGACAATAGTAAAATCGGTCGGCGATATCATGGGACAAACTGCTGTACTGAATGTCAAAACCCCTACCGATGCACAACCCTATGTAGCCTATGATTTTCCAAACCTCGCAGCCGAAGAAGAGGCACACGAATATGCGCATCCCGGCGAATTAGAAGCAGAGATCAAAAAGGTAAAAAAACAAATGGAAAAAGCAGCACGGGAACTCGATTTTATAGAGGCGGCGCGTTTGCGCGACAAGATGCTCGCGTTGAAGAAAAAAGTAATATGATGCTTTCGGCAGCATTTTCTTCAGGACACAATAGTCCATCAACCGTAAAATGAAGTTGATTTTCAACCGTTTACACATTTACGTATTTTACAGATTTCTCTTGGCATAATACTTGCGTGCTTAACACGGAAAAACACGCCATATGAGAAAATCTGCATTCCTTTACGTCGGCATTTTGGTGATTGTTGCTGCAAAACTCAATGCCCAGACAGCAGTAAACTATTTTGAACAAGCCATGCGGTATAAGCAAAATGGGAATTATACCGAGACCGCCAGACAAATGATCAAAGCACTAGAGTTGGAACCGAACAACCAAGGATACCGTTACGAACTGGCAGAAGCACATTATCTCTCCAAAAAATTTTATGAGTCAATCCCGATTTATGAGGAATTGATCAAATCGGATGAAAAGAACATTATCGTTCTTGCACGCCTTTCAGAAATGTATAGCATGAGTCCGCAAAAAATGAAGGCCGTCGAGTATGCTGAAAAAGCCCTGAAGATGAAACCCACAGATGGGGTGATCAATAAAATGTTGGCCAGAACATTCTTTGAAGTCAAACATTATCCCAAAGCGATTGAACAATACCTGATCGCAGAAAAGGCCTTGCCAGGTGATAAAGATATTCCTTACAAACTTGCTTTCTGTTATCGCAAAACAAGCAATGTACCCGAAGCGATGAATTATTTTGTTAAAAGTGCAACACTTGATCCGGACAATGCGAATAAGTGGTATGAAGCCGGTAACAGTTGCTACGATGCCTATTATTACGACAAAGCTGTATCTTTTTATCAGCAAGCCGAAGCCAAAGGATTTTATAAAACTAAAACATTTTATAGCAATTGGGCTTTGACTTACGTTGAGATGAAAGATTATGACAAAGCGCTTGCGATGTACAATAAAGCCAAGGAATATGCACCTTACGATAAAGGCCTGAATTTGTCCATCGCGGAAATGTATATGAAAAAAGGTGATTTCGAAAAATCGAGAAATATGCTCGATGAAGTATTGCAGATCAATCCAAAGGACGCCGAAGTCATTTATATGAAAGGGATGACCTATTACAAAGCCGGCAATACCCCTAAAGCTGAAGTTTACTTCAATCAGGCATTTGCGCTTGATCCTTCCTTGCGTAGCCTGCGGTATACAAAAGTCAATTTTTAACGTGTTGCTTTTTCGAGCGTAAATCCAAAGCTAGACCCCACATCGAGAGTACTGCGACAATTGACAGTTTGGTTATGCGCTTCGACAATATGCTTCACAATGGCAAGCCCTAATCCAGTCCCCCCTTCGCTGCGGCTACGTGCAGTGTCGGTACGGTAGAAACGCTCAAATACTCTTGGCACATGGTCTTCCCCGATACCGATACCATTGTCTGTAATCTCGATATATACCGTATGTTTATCCACTTCATAGATACCGGCACTCGTTTGCCCGTTCATTTTTCCGTATTTAATTGAATTCTCAATCAGGTTGACCAAAGCCTGCCTGATTTTTTGTTTATCTGCCAGCACTTCCACCGGTGACTCGCAGCCCTTTTTTATATTCAGTTGTATGTTTTTTACGGTAGCTCTCTGCGACAATTCGAGATAGATATCCTTGATGAGATCTTGGATAATAAACTCCTGTTTAATGATCGGAATTCGGTTTGATTCAAACTTCGAAATTTCATCGAGGTCTGCCACGAGGTCAGCAAGACGGTCGATACTTTTTGAAGCATTTTGTAAAAATTGCTGACTCACTTCTTTGTCGTGCATCGCGCCGTCGAGGAGGGTGTCGATATAGCCCTGTGTTGTAAATATGGGTGTTTTCAGTTCATGCGCGAGATTCATTAAAAATTCTTTGCGAAATTGTTCATTGCTTTCGAGACGTTCTATTTCACCTTTGCGGTCTTCGGCCCACCGTTCCACATCTTCCTTCACTTCATCAAGTGATTTTTGCGGCAATATTTCCTGATTGTAAAACTCCTCCCTTGGTGTGGCTTTGGTTGTTGAAATAAATTTATAGATCAACTTAACTTTACGATAAATAAATTCCTGCAGTACATATTGAATCAACAGATAACTGAATATCCCGATACATAAAAAAATCAATAGCACCTCTAATACCTTGCCGGAAACAAAGAGGGCTAACAAGGCTGCCACAAGCGAGATTGCCAGTGCCACGAAAAAAGCCAGCCTGACCGGCGAAACATTCTTTTGCTTTAACACTGAGTAAAAATAAAAAGGAAAAGGCAAATGCCTTGAAATTTTTTAAATCTCAAATTTGTAGCCGACGCCTTTCACGGTCGTGATAAAATCGGCATTCAGCTTTTGTCTGATTTTACGGATATGCACATCAATGGTACGATCGCCCACGATGACTTCGTTACCCCAGACTTTATCAAGGATCTCATTGCGCAGAAATACGCGACCGGGCTTGGAAGCTAATAAGGAAAAAAGTTCAAACTCTTTGCGGGGGAGTTGCACCTCAGCATTTTTATGGATCACCACGAATTTTTCGCGGTTGATTTCGAGATCAGGAAATACGATAACTTTGCTTTCATCTTTCACCAATCGCCGAAATGCGGAATGAACACGCGATACCAGCAATTTCGGTTTGATCGGCTTCGCGATATAATCATCAGCACCCAATTCAAGCCCTCTGATCTCTGACTTTTCATCAGATAAGGCTGTCAGAAAAATAATCAGGGTATCATCGTATTCCGGATTGGCACGTATCTCGATACAGGTTTGAATCCCATCTTTATGCGGCATCATGATATCGAGCAAAATAAGATCAGGTTTCCCACTTTTTACCTTAGTGATGGCATCCACCCCATTCTCCGCAGTTTCCACTTCATAACCGTGTAATTCAAGATTATACTTTACGATCTGTAAAATATCCTTCTCGTCATCCACGACCAGTACTTTTCCTAATTTTTTTTCCATAGGGAATTTTTACAAAGGTAATGCGCGATGGGTTGTCTGCTAGGGGGTAGGGATTACGAAATTGTTAAGTTGTCTTGGGCTAAACCTCAGCCCAATTTACCGGAAGGTATAGGCGATAATGACAGCGTGTGACCTGCCACCCTTGTGTATTTTCACCTGTAATAATTGTTGCGCAATGCTATCAATATTCAAAAAAAAAGCCACCCGTTGAACATCGGATGGCTTCAAGAAAAATAGTTAATTTGTTGATTAAAAATAATAGCCTACTCGGATGGCTACCGTATTGAAACGAATATTGCCGTCACTGAATTTTAATCCGGCTTTATTCAACTGCGGTGTTGTGACGTCGGTGAATCCATTGCGATAAAGTACGGTAAAGAACACAGAATTTTTATCAGTGATCTCATATTCGGCTCCAACGCCCAACATCCAGCCAACATTGATCGGTGTTGATTTTGCAAGGCTTCCCAACTTTACTTTTTCCTGATTTACTGCAGGCACGAGCGGAGCAACCGTGGTACTGATGTTTCCTTTTTGGCTTAGTAAAAATGCCAGATCGATACCGGTTTGTGCAAAAATTTTCAATTTATCAAATTGGGCTGCCTTCATTTTCAAACCAATGGGAATGGTCAAATATTGCAACTTATAATTGACTTCATTTTTATAAATATAATCTGTTTTCGCAACACTATCTTTTGATTTTACGGCAATCGATCCACCGCGCCAGTCGAGACTCAACCCGGAAAATACAGTATACCGCTCATTGATATTATAGTCGGCACACAAACCCAAAGAAAATCCAACATTGCCTTTCACCTTATCGACGGTGTACCCATCGGCTTCATTGGCTACCGGTCGCAAGGAGTTAAACGTAGGCCCGGTGTATAAGCCAAAACGAAAAGTTTTAAATACCTTGTCGGCTTTCGACTGCGCGCTTAAGGTATTGGTAGCAGCAAGCCCGATGAACAGGGCAAGAATTACTTTTTTCTTCATATCGAATATTTAATTTTTAACAGCTTTAACAATATTTGGTTTTCCTTTGCGCAAAATAATTTCGTCGCAATGCACATGCAAATGTACCCACAGAACAGCCCGAATGTCTTAAGAGTTTGTTATTTATTTTTAGTGTTGGTGATGGCCGCCTGTCAGCAAAAACCGGCAAAAAAAGTCGACGTCAGTGATATAAAAATCAACTTCAAAAAAGTAGATTATTACAAGGAATTGTATGCCATTGATACCCTCAATATTGAAAGTGGCGTGAATAGCCTGGGGAATAAATACCCTGATTTTTCTTCGGTCTTCTTCAATGAACTCACCGGTTTTAATGCCAATAATGATCAGGAAATATTCTTGCGTTCGGTACATCATTTTCTGACATATAAGGACTACCGCAATTTATACGACACCGTGCTGAAGAAATTTCCGGATACCCAAAAAACGGATAAGGAACTTGAGTCCTTGTTTAAGCATATCGCTTATTATTACCCTGAGGAAAAATGGGGTACTGTATATTATTTCATATCCGGACTTAACCAATGGAGTGCCATAACAGTCGATACCCTTTTGGGCATTGGATTGGATATGCACCTCGGCAAAGATTATCCCTACTACGTTTCCGTCGGTTTGCCGTTGTATCAGATCGAAGATTGCGAACCCCAATTCATTAGCGTCAATGCAAGTAAAACGATCTTTAAAAATAAATTTCCGTTTACGATCGACAATAAGAACCTATTACAGATGATGATCTATAATGGCCTGATGATGACCTTTGCAGAATACACTTTGCCGGATGCATCCGATGAATTACTCATGGGTTATACGCCCCAGCAAATGAAATGGTGTCGCGAGAATGAACGAATGATCTGGAGTTATTTTAAAAAACAAAATCTATTATATTCCACAAATTTGCAACAAGTGCTGCGTTATACGATGGATGGGCCATCTTCTACCGGTATGCCCCAGGAATCGCCGGGCAATATCGGTACCTGGATCGGCTGGCAGATCGTACGCAAATATCTCGATGAAAACCCTGATGAAAAATGGCCTTCACTGCCCCGCAAAAAATTGGACGCACAGGTATTTTTGAGCAAAGCAAAGTATAAACCTTAATGGGTTAACAACACTGACGCATTCTTTACAGATATTGTGCCGTATAGCTTTTACTGCATTGCAGCAACCCTTCATAGGTACCGGTAAAGATCACCTCTCCCCCTCCCTCTCCTCCTTCGGGACCCAAATCAATGATATGATCGGCATTGCGAATAATATCACTGTTGTGTTCGATGACGATAATACTGTGTCCGTTTTCGATCAACGCCTGAAAGGATGCCAGCAGCTTATGAATATCATGAAAATGCAAGCCGGTGGTCGGCTCATCGAAAATGAATAAGATCTTTTTTCCGATAAAACTCTTATCTAAAAATGAAGCAAGCTTTACCCGCTGCGCTTCGCCCCCACTCAGTGTATCGGATGATTGTCCGAGTTTGATATAGCCCAGTCCAACATCTTGCAAACATTTTATTTTATCCGCTATTTTCTTTTGATCTGCAAAATGTTCCCAGGCATCGTCAACACTCATGTCGAGAATTTCTGCGATATTCTTTCCTTTGTACTGCACTTCGAGCACTTCCTGTTTGAATCGTTTGCCCTTACAAACTTCGCAAGGCAAATGCACGTCAGCCAGAAACTGCATTTCAATGGTCGTTTCTCCTTCACCCTTACAATTGTCGCAGCGCCCACCATCAACATTGAAGGAAAAAAATCCGGGTGCATAGCCCCTTACTTTCGATAAACGTTGTGCGCTAAACAATGCCCGAATATCGTCGTAGGCTTTGATATAACTGATCGGGTTTGAGCGAGACGACTTTCCGATCGGGTTCTGATCAACCATTTCCACAGATTCAATAGCCTGCAAATCACCTGTCAATTCACCGAAACTACCGGGTTTCACAGCAAAATCACCAAATACATTTCGAAGAGCCGGATATAAAATATGCTTGATCAGACTTGTTTTTCCTGAGCCACTTACACCGGTTAGAACAGTAAGCATATTCAGCGGAAAACTAACCGTGATGTTTTTCAGGTTATGTACATCGCAATGGGTGAGCGTAATTTTATTGACTATTTTTCGGGGTTTGCGATTCGGGTCTCCAACCTTCATTTGGCCATGCAGGTATTTGGCGGTCAGACTCTTTTTGCTTTTCATGATCTGGCGGTATGACCCTTCGGCGATCACTTCACCACCCAGATGTGACGCCAGAGGCCCCATGTCGATGATGTGATCACATTCGCGCATGATATGTTCATCATGTTCCACTACGACAACCGTATTGCCAAGGTCGCGAAGTTGCTTTAGCACACCAATCAGGCGGTGCGTATCGCGGGCATGCAAACCAATGCTGGGCTCGTCGAGGATGTATAAACTATCACTGAGATTGCTTCCGATAACCCTTGTCAATTGTATACGTTGGCTTTCGCCTCCGCTTAGGGTATTGGCGGTACGGTTGAGTGTCAGATAATTCAGGCCGACGTCAAGGAGCGTTTTCAACCTGATCTGCAATTCGTATAAGATTCGTTTGGCTATGGTCTGATCATGTTCATTGAGTTGTATATTTTTTACCCATTCGTATAATCGCTCTACAGGACGATCGAACAAAGTAGCGATATTTGTATCATTGATCTTTACATACAAGGCATCTTTGCGCAAACGCGATCCCTTGCATGCGGGGCAGTTTGCTTTGCCGCGGTAACGAGATTGCAGGACACGATATTGAATCTTATACACATTTTCCTGCACCATCTCAAAAAACGCATGAATTCCCCCAGCACTATTCCATAATATATCGTATTCTTCTGCAGACAGATTTTTGATCGGTTTGTGTACGGGAAATCGCTTCGCATGCCGATGAATAAAATCGACCTTCCATTGATTCATTTTCTCCCCGTTCCAGCAAACGACGGCGCCCTCATATACTGAGAGATTCTTATTGGGGATCACCAGATTTTCATCCAAACCGATCACTGTTCCGAAGCCCTCGCATTCCGGGCAGGCCCCATAGGGATTGTTGGATGAAAAAAAATTGGGTGATGGTTCCTCAAATCGAATGCCATCCGCTTCGAAACGATTACAAAAATGTACCATTTCTTGCTGTTCAATATCGAGGTAGACATCCCCATTTGTTTCGTCAAAGGCCGTTTGTATACTATCCGCCACACGATGCAGTTCATCCTCTTCAAACTCTTTGGCGACCAAGCGATCGACCAGCACATAACAGTGTTGCAGATCGATCGACTCTTCACCGGAAAGCAAAGCTTCAATAGCAATATACCTCTTTGCAGTAGCATGATACAAACGTGTGAACCCTTTGTGTAGCAGGTCATCGAGGTAATAATTCAAATTTTTACTGATCTCGGCGGGTAACGGAATGATGACATGAATTTTTGTATCCACTTTCAATGTTTGAATAAACGCGATCACATCTTTCACTTCATCCTTTTTGACTTCACGACCGCTGAGGGGTGAATAGGTACGACCGGCTTTGGCAAATAATAGCCGTAAATAGTCATTGATCTCGGTCATGGATCCAACAGTCGATCGAGGCGTTCGGGCACTCACTTTCTGATCAATGGCAATGGCCGGGCATAAACCTTCTATGGTGTCAACATCCGGCTTTTGCATACTCTTCATAAACTGACGAGCGTAAGAGCTTAAACTCTCCACATAGCGCCGTTGACCTTCCGCGAAAAGCGTATCCATGGTGAGCGAAGATTTGCCGGAGCCGCTCACCCCAGTCACTACAGTCAATTGATTATAGGGAATGTTGACATGCACGTTTTTGAGATTGTGTACCCGTGCCCCTTTGATTTTAATATCGAGATCCTGCTTGGTCATCCTGAGGCCGCAAGTTATATCCAATTTGACGCTTAAAAAAATTGAATTTTCTGATATGATTTACCTGAAAAAGGCGATGTGATAATCGACTATTTACCCGGGAAACGGATTAGGGTTCTGGACACCCTTAAATTTTATTATTCCTTGGCTAAACAGGATGAGCGTAATTTTTTTTATACCCGATAAACAGTACATTTACCGTAAAGCGAGTGAAACATGTTCAACGGCACTTGCAGAAACGAACGAAACCGCAGGGGAATGCAAAGTTTTCGGTATGAAACAAGTACAAAGTAAGCAAATCGTTTTCGCTCGGGCACCGATATTGTTGACACAAAATTTGTCGAAAGAAATTTTCAGGAATCGAGACGAATATAAATAGAACCATGGTTTATGTTTAGACACAAAGGAAAAACCAGAACACTCCAGCACAATTTGAGAATTGCTTCCTTATTATCTTTTGTGGCCGGAGTTGTAAATGTTGCAGGGTTTCTGGCGGTGCAAAAATTAACCACAAACGTAACAGGACATTTTGCCTTCTTTGTAGACGAAATAGTCAAGCAAAACTTCTGGGAAGGACTCCATTACTTTCTCTACATTTTGTTCTTTTTTTTAGGATCTTTTTTTTCAAATTTCTCGATAGAGCTCACCGCTAAAATCAATGAGCGGTTGATTTACAGGATTCCCGTGCTAACAGAAAGTCTGATTTTATTATCTATTGCGTTGTTTGGTCAAAAAATAGCCGCCAGTGCGCCAAATGCTTTAGCCTATGGTTTACTTTTTGCCATGGGGTTGCAAAATTCACTGGTTACCCAAATTTCAAATGCAACTGTTCGGACAACCCATTTGACCGGACTCTTTACAGATTTAGGGATTGAACTATCGCAATTGTTCTTTTACAAATTACAAGACCAAAAAGACAAACTCCTTTCATCCATAAAATTACGGCTGACCATTATCTTTTTTTTCTTTTTGGGAGGACTGCTGAGCGGAATTTTTTATACCCCTATCAAGCTCCTTGTGTTAGCCTTTGCCGGCGCACTCCTCCTTATCGGACTTATTTATGACAATATTAAACTAAAAATAAAGCGGCAATTGAGGTAGTGAAATTGATGAATAGGTTTTTACTCCAATAAAATTTGTATCTTGAGCGAAGGTATGAAAGGAAGGCTAACAGCGGAGTGGGTTACACGCTTTGTCGAATTTTTCAATCGACACTCAGCCGCAACATTTCGCAGAGTGCTATGGCAGACAATTCCACGCGACCTTTTCATTTCGTACTACATATATTTTTTAAAACCGATACCGTATGATAGGTCGAATGAAAACATACTTGCTACTGGCGCTGTTGACAATCATGTCAATTTCAATTTTTGGGCAGCCGAAAAAAAATACGCTGTCAAGGGCACAAACCAATACAGTTCCGAAAAATAATGCGACAGTGGTTTACGATACGCTATGCGAAAGTTGGACACTGATAAACAAACAATTTACAAATTTTGATGACTATTATCATTCCAAACTCCTCAACGACAAGTATGATAATATCTTTTTTATACACTACGCTAAGCAAACAACAAATTTGTACCGACTGGATAAAGATTCTTTTATTTTATGCAATCCGGTGAACGAACATATTTGGCATGCCTCACTAAACAAGGAAGGAGAAATGTTCGTTTTTGTTGGCCCCCTTTATAACAGAAGATATTATCAATTGCAAAACGGAACCACTTGGATCCAAAGGGATAGTTCAGAAAATAGAAAATTAAAAGAAAATCTCTTTGAAAACTATTTGGATAGAGGTGAAAAAGAAAAAAATTCGCCTATACCTGCTGAACTTAAATATGCTTATTTTGTCCCTTACGCGATCACCAAAAACTTAATGATAGCTGAAGACCCCTTGAATAAAAGCAAAGGGTGTGTTTTTCAGTATATAAATAATAAATGGGAACGCTACTTTAGCTTTTTTACAGCGAACAAATCTCGGGTTGAAAAAAAATTCTTTTGACTTTCAGACGATTGTGATCGGCAAAACAATTTACCTGATGGAGTCCGGCGAACTATGGAAAAACGATGGCAAATTAAAAATTGCTGAAATCAGAAAAGATAAGCCTGGAAATTTCATTCAACCCCTTTTTGTGGGAGCTGAAAATGACCGAAAAGCGGCTGAAAGTGTGTATTCCGACAGAATTGGTATTTTTGAGGAGGGAGGCAAACAAGGACTTAAAACCAGAGAAGGTAAAATTGTCGCTTATCCTGTGTTTGATAAAATCACTTTCGAAAAAGTACCAAATGCTCCTTCACCAAATGATGATCTGTTTAAATTAGAAACATATATGTTTCATTTGGTTGGTCAAGACATGGACTTTTATTGTCATGCCGTACAAGACAATAAAGACTTTCTGGGTGGCTATTTAATCTCAAGCCACGTAGAAAACTTGAGTGAACAATGTGAAAAATGTAAGAATACGGGTAAGATCATCGTTACTGAAAAAGAAACAAAACAAAAATGGGTTAATGCCAAAACCATTAGCACCGGTAGTGGTTCAGAAACACAAACCCACGCTGATATTTATTCGGACAAAAGAGGGGCTACTGTTACTACTACCCGAACCCACGTGACCACCAAAACAATTCCGGGTCACTATGAAGATGCAGGTTCAGGTAATATTAAAAAAGAACAGTTATGTCCGGCTTGTCAGGGACGTGCAGGTGTAAAACGGAGCGTTACGATTAAGAAATATAAAGGGGCAACAATTAGTGCAGATAAGAAAAAGTATCACGAACATATATATGAGACGGGGCGGTAGAACTTATTCATGCAGACAGCAAACCTTTCCGACAACATAGCCATGCATGTTTTACGATACGTATGCGTTAGATAAAAAGCGGAAGATAAGTGGGCAGTGAAAAACCAAAAATATTTTCTTGACCGAAAATCGGGGAGCCTGTCCATTTTATCTTATTTTTGATAAAATGGACGAGGGAACGGTATCCTCTCTTGACTTAACATTTACAGATATGAAAATGAATAGTACTTGGCTTGCTTTTTTAATTGGCATCAATACAATAGTGTGTGGAATTTCAGCCTGTAGAAAAGCAAACTTTGATCATGCAGCAACCATCACTACGCTATATAAAAAATATAAAAATGGTGAGATCAGTCAATGCAAATATAAAGGGGAAACGGTGTTTACTGCAGGATTAAATGCCTACGATGCCGGAAGTACAGTATACGCCGCTGATGGAAAACAAATTGGCATTTGCAACTTTGCATGGGGGCAAGCTGACTCGATCTGCGGACAACTGACTGATTGCGAAGTCATCTACAGAGTCAAGAATAATATTTGGGGGCAGCCTGCTGTAAATAAATATGGGTTATAATTGTACCTCCACTTCCAAGCCATTCGAACAGCACAAGAAAATAAATGTTTGATGACAAAAAATGAAACGCATATTATTCTACGAAAAATACAGAGACTTATCCCTTATAGTTTACTCATGAGTCTCTTCACAATAGCCGCATGTCAAGAGAAAAACAATAATACGGGATCCACAACCATCGAGCATGTCGGAGATCTTCCGCAGGCAAGTAATAAAATAATCGGGGATACTTCGGCGGGACCCTCGTATCCAAAAAAAGCCTCTGCAAATGATGATCCTCAAAACTGTATGAATATTGTCATGGACATATTGACAAGCGCAGAAGCCTACCAAACAAAAACAAAAAACTTGGAAGCTGCAGCTAAACAAAATGGCGGTACATCGTACGGCATAACATTAGAAGGAAGTCCGCATCCGCAGGAAGATGAAGCTCTGGCGTATTCCGCGACTTATGATTTTAGTATACATGAAAATTACCCTGATCATATGCCTGTTATAGCACGGTATTGCTTCAATCCACAAGAAAGACAATTGTATGAATACGATATTGCAGAAGATAAGCTGATTCCCATTTTATTCGACAAAAGTCTTCTGGCAAAAATGGAAGCAATTTGTCGTTAGTGTCTACTACATGCCCTATCTTTAAACACAAACAAATGAACGGAACAATGCCGAAAAAAAACAGATGGTTGCTCTCCGCATTCATGGCAATATTGTCGATATCGTGCAACGAAAAAGCCAACAGCCAAAGCAGCAGTGCAGAACAGCCACGGTTATTTTCGCAGGGACAGTTCGTCAGTGAATTGGGAAACAATATTATGTCGTTGTATCAAGATAAAAAGAATATCTATTGGTTCGGCAGTTGGGAAACGGGTTTATACCGCTACGATGGAAAGTCGATATTACAATATACCACCCTACATGGACTACCATCCAATCGTATCGAAGAGATCAAAGAAGATATTGCAGGAAATATTTTTATCAATACATCAAAAGGAATTGTACAGTTCGACGGACAATATTTTCGGAAACTGCCACTTGATACAGGTTCCAACAAATGGTTACTTGAGCCGCAAGATTTATGGTTTAAGTCGGGATGGGATGCCGCTTCTGCATACCGATGGGATGGGGATCGCTTGTACAAACTGAATCACCCCAAACTACAGGCCGGCGAAGAATATATTCACAAAAACCCCAGCTACCCTGATCCTTATGCTATATACACGCTATATCGTGACAGCCATAACCATATGTGGTTCGGCACCGCGGCCTTGGGCGTTTATCGTTATGATGGACATTCGTTCGACTGGATTGCCGAAAAGGATGTGATGGAGGTATATAACCGCCCCGACCAAGGATCTAACGGAGTTCGATCGATTATTGAAGATAAAGACGGCTACCTTTGGTTCAACAGTGCCTATCGGTATCGGGTAAATGACAGAACAGCAAAAACGGAGCAGACACCAAGCGAACATTTTTATTTACGCGAAAAAAATGTAGGTAGTCTTGACGGAAAACCCGATGGAAAAATCATTGAGTATCTTTCAATTACAAAAGATAGAAATCAACATCTGTGGATAGCCACTTACGAGGATGGCATTTGGTTTTACAATGGAAAACAGATTATGCACTATCCGGTACAATCAGGTGAAAAAGATATTCATGTGTTTTCAATCTACTGCGACAATAAGGGCAACATCTGGTTAGGTACTCACGAACATGGTGCCTATACTTTTAATGGACAGCAATTTGTGCCGTTCAAACCTTAAATAAAAAAATGCATAAAGGAAACCAAGGGCGCAAGACCTCTTTTACTAAACATGCTTATCTTTATCGAGATCAAAGCGCTCTTACTAAACATAATAAACCAAACATACACATTCAATAATCCTAAATCGAATTGACTATGGACCCGAAAAACAAGATACAGTCGGTTGAAGAGTATATCGATTCCTTTCCGGATGCGGTAAAAAAAATGCTAACCGGCATCAGACAGACCATACAGAAAGTAGCTCCGGATGCAAAGGAAAGAATGAGTTACGGCATGCCTTTTTATGAATACAAAGGAAATGGAACCTATGGACGCTTGATCTATTTCGCTGCGTTCAAAAAACATATCAGTTTATTTATTACCCCTCAAGATACAGAAATGATAGCTCCGGAAATGAAAGCTTTTCATGTTTCCAAAGCCACGTATCAATTTCCGCTGGGCAAACCTTTTCCATTCAAGATATTGGAAAATACCGTGAAGCAACTTGTTGATGCCAGAAACAAATTCGGGGCCAATGCAAGCACAGGGAAAACGGAAACGAATGCCGAATTTGATCAGTATCACGACGCGTTGGATGCAAAGGATCGGGCGATCTGCGAACAGTTGCGTGCAACGATCGACAAGGCACTTCCTAAAAGCGAGCGTAAGATCTGGCATCGACATCCTGTTTGGTTTCTGGAGGGCAACCCAATCGTAGGATACAGTAAACAAAAAGCGGGTATACGGTTGATGTTTTGGAGCGGAGCAAGTTTTGAAGAAGAGGCCCTGAACGTTGTCGGTAAAAAATTTAAAGATGCATCCATTTTCTACAGCGATGTATCGGATATTCATCTACCGGAACTCAAACGCTGGTTGAAAAAATCAATATCCATTCAATGGGATTACAAGCATATCGTCAAACGAAAAGGGAAACTGGAACGTTTGAAATAATATCCTGCGGCGACTTAAACATTGATGAAACTGATTCTCATTCCACCGTGTCGGTTACACGACATGACACTTCTTTATCGACTATAGAAAACTGCAAAGTATCCTTTGAATCAATAACACTTTTAGCTAACTATATTTGACCCAGCCGTACAAACGGCGGTTTCACGCAGAGAATGGTTTACAACTTACACTCCACTACTTTATGGCATTTTATCAATTTACACAAACCCAAAAAATACCGGCAGAACTTGAGGCCGTCTGGAAGTTTATCAGTGACCCGCATAATTTAAAACACATTACGCCCCCTTCGCTCGAATTTCGCGTAATCAGCCAACAAGTGACAGAGCATATTTATGCTGGAATGATCATTGGCTACATCGTAAAACCCTTGCTGGGCATACCGGTGAAGTGGTTGACTGAGATCACGCAAGTGAAGGAAAAAGAATATTTTATCGATGAACAACGTATGGGCCCTTATCGATTCTGGCATCACCAACACAAAATTGAACCGATTGCCGATGGAGTGCTGATGACCGATATCGTCACTTATGCCCCCCCATTTTCTTTTCTCGGTATCATGGCTAACCGACTGATCATTCGCAAAAAATTAGAAGAGATTTTTCATTTCCGTACTAACGCATTTGCTAAACAATTCGGTATTTATCAGGAACCTTGATATTATCTTCTTTCCAACTGCATCGAAAAGAAAATAAACGCAAAGCAATACGGGAAAAGGCTACCCACTACTTCCATCAACAAAAAACCGCCTGCATGCGCAGACGGCTTTTCAAATTAAACCTACATACTACTAATTACTTCGCGGAATAAGGAACGACCCCGTAGCGGTATAAGTATCGCCGGATGGTGCTCCGGTAAAATTAAGACTAAAAGTGCCCTCTGCTGATCCAGGGAAAGCCGGGAAAACAGTATAAGTCACGTTGTTTATACCCGTTAACGTCAGCACATCAGTAAACGCGCCGATATTGTTAGCATAGGCCGAAGATATATTGAAGGTACCCACTGTGTTGCCATCGCAGACCATACCGAGATTTCCGGTGGCACTGGTTGCATTGATATATGAATTGATTCCCTGCACGCTGAGATAGAGACTATCTGTCGGCATGTTAAACGTTTGGGTACCGGTTTGCAAGGTCACGTTATTAGTTAGGTTAATAGTAAGATAGGGTGCCAAATTTCCACAGGCAGTCAGTATACCCCAATTGTTGACACCCGGAACGAGCGTTGTAGTACTGGTGCCAAACACCTGAGCCCCAAAATCGTAAGCATAAAGTGTTAACGGTATCGCTGGTGTGCAAGACATCCCATAGCTTACCTGACCCATTGCATTCGGCATAAACCACATATTCAGTTCAGGAACGTATAACCCACCGTTGGAAACAGGAGCACCAAGACAATCTTGTAAAGTAGCATTGAAACTACAAACCGCATTCAAGGCAGCATTTACAGTGATAACGCCTAAATTCATGTTTACCGCACCGGTGGTAATGGTCGTTGTATAAATCGGTGCATTGTTCGGACAGCCCGCCGCCATATTACTGTAAACATTAAGTGTAAGCACTGCATTCGCTTGCGCTTGTCCACCGATCCAGCCATTAGCACTGGTGTATCCATGCGCACCGACATTATTAGCATTGTGTAGCGTTACCCAATAGCCTGCTAAAGGGAATCCATTTTGATCTTGAATCGTCATTTCCACTTGAATGGAAGGCAATTGAGCATCGTAATTCCAATAAGTAAAATGCTTCACCGTTCCTTCATATCTGTTCCCGATCAGGGTTGCGCTACCCTCTTCGATCCACATACCTTTTGTTTCATCATAGTACCATAATGGAATTGAAGATTTCGCGCTGCCCACCAATGAGGCCGGAATAACTTGCGAAATCGTAGCCGAAGAAGTATTGGCAATTTTCAGTTCATTACCATTTACGTCATACAGTTCGGCCACCATCATGCCGAAGGATTCGAGCAAGCGTTCGCCACCATACTGACTGATACCACGCAAATCACCGGGCATGGTCGCTTGGCCCAGTTCGGTGGTCGGGTCAATATTTTTTCCATAAACATACACTTGGCCATTGTACGGAAGGCCGGTAGCCTGACTGACGATCGTGTTGGCCGCAAAGCTGATGCTACTGCCACCGGCAAAACTCACTGTTCCACCATTGTTTGCATAAAATGTTTGGGGTGTCCCCTTTGCCATCAACGTGATTTTCACTTGGTGTTTGTCAGACGAATTAACCGACAAAGTTCTTGAACCATTGAAATAGCCGCTTTTGCTGACAACAAGCGTTGATGCATGTGCCGGGGTGGTGATATTGGTAAAAACAAAAGTGCCGTTCACATCTGTTTGGGTAGTGTACGATCCCGACTTTACCGTTGCACCTGCCACCGCATCACCGGCTTCGTTGATCACTACACCGTAAATTGAAGAGGTCACCATTTTGCTATTATCAAAAAGTTCGGTGGATCCGGGTGTTTGGTACGCTCGCTTATAGCATGATTGAAGGCTCGTCACGGCTATGGTCACAACAAGCAGCATGAGCAGTTTGGGAAAATTAATCAGGTGGGTTTTCATTGTATAATGTTGTTTTAATGTTGAAAAAAGTTTGTTCTGTTGAAAGACGGTCAAAAAAACTAGTCCGTTTGGCATTCTCTGCCAAAATACATCATTTTGTTCTTGATTCGATTCCCTTAACCAGGTTTTTGTGCTACACCTGAAAAAGCTTTACCTACTTAGAATTGTAAAAAACAAAGGCTAAAAGCCTATTTTTGCAAAAAATAAAAATTGGACAATCAACAGATCATCGATTCGGCGAAAGAAACCATTCTCATCGAAAAACAAGCATTGGCAAAACTGGAAAGTTCGATCAATGCCGATTTTCTTCGCGCGGTGAACCTGATTCACAAGAGTATGGGTCGGGTTATTGTCAGTGGTATCGGCAAAAGCGCCATCATCGCACAGAAAATTGTAGCAACCCTCAACAGTACAGGCACAGCGGCCATTTTTATGCATGCAGCGGAGGCCATTCATGGAGACCTGGGGATGATGCAAGCCGCCGATATTGCGGTCGTCATTTCAAAAAGTGGAGAGAGTGCAGAGATCAAAGTTTTGGTGCCTTTGATTAAAAATTTTGGCAACCCACTCATCGCCATCTGTGGAAACGAAAATTCCTTTCTCGCACGAGAAGCCGATTGCCTGCTCAATACTACTGTTGACGCTGAAGCCTGTCCGAACAACCTCGCGCCAACAAGCAGCACCACGGCTCAATTGGTTATGGGAGATGCACTGGCTGTTTGTCTGTTGAAACTGAAAGGGTTTACATCCAGCGATTTTGCCCGTTACCATCCCGGCGGAGCGCTGGGAAAACAGTTATATCTAAAAGTCGCCTCGCTGAGTAATACTCATCAAAAACCATCTGTTTCGATCGACGATCGCATTCCAAAAGTAATTGTAGAAATTACAGGTAAACGTTTGGGGGCAACCGTAGTCCTTGATGCATCAGAGAATATTGCCGGTATCATCACAGATGGGGATATCCGCCGGATGCTTGAAAAACACAACGATTTGAACAGTTTGCGCGCCGTTGACATCATGAATCATCATCCTAAGCAAATTGAAGGCAGTGAACTGGCTATGGATGCGTTGCATATCATGCGTGCCAACAATATTTCACAACTGATCGTTACAGAATCGGGTCATTATCAGGGTATCGTGCATATCCATGATTTGCTTCGCGAAGGTATTGTTTAGATCTTTAGCGGCTATCTCACTTTTTTGTATCGGACATCTTATGCAAATAATTTTGCACATCAGCATACAAGGTCTTAAAAAAAGGAATGTAAGGCGTGACCACTTCTATCGTTTTAGGAGCCAAAGGGGCTACAATGGGGTAAGCTTTTGAACCCAACTTATTTTCATGATTTAATAAATTGACTTTTGCGGTGATCCATAAAAATACACTGCAGATAAACAACACAAAGAAACTGTACAACAGCCCACCCAATAAATTATTGACCCAACCCAGAAAGACTGTCTCCAACACACCTTCAACAAATTTGATCAGGGTACGAAATAAGAAAATCGTTCCGATAAACAATAAAATAAAGCACAATAACAACGTGTACTGGCTCTTCAGGATATCTTTTTCAAATAAATAGTCAGACAATAAATGGGAGAATTTCAGTGAAATGATAATTCCGGCCATCACCGCCACCACCGACACGAGTGCCCACAGCAGACCCTTCTTCCATCCCCTGATGAAAGCAATCACACACAAAATAAGCAATAGGCCATCAAGTATCATTGCAGTTTTTTTTCAAATATAACCACAAATAAAAACCGTCCGCTAGATGCAGACGGTTTTATCAATTTTTTGAGAAATTATTTTTTTCCCCGCATTAGTTATTTCGAGGAATACGGAAAGTGCCGGTTGCTGTGTAGGTATCACCTGAAGGTGTTCCCACAAAATTGGCACTGTATGTACCTTGTACGTCACCGGGGAAGCCGGGGAATACGGTGAAAGTGGCACTATTTACACCGGTCATTGTCAAACTATCGGTAAATGCACCAACACCGACCACTGATACTGAAGAAACATTGAATGTTCCAACTGCACTTCCATCAACAGCGAGAAATACATTGCCACCACCGGGAGCGGAAGCGCTCAAGTAAGTATTTGGTCCTTGCAGATAACAAGATAAAGTATTGGTTGGAAGCGTAAAAGTTTGTGTCGCAGCAGCCATTGTTACCGTATTGGTTAAATTAACCGTCAGGAAAGGCGCTACATTTCCACAAGCATCCAAAATACCGATATTGTTGTTGCCCGCTACCAGCGTATAGTTACTGGTTCCATATACATTGTTTGTAAGGTCGTACGCATACAATGTGATGGGAGTTCCCGGTACACAAGGCAAGGTATAGCTGATTTGCCCTAATGCGTTTGGTGTCAGTACGAGGTTGAGCGGTTGCACCAATACGCTTGCATTGTTGATCGGAGCACCAAGGCAATCGTGGATGGTGGCATCAAACGTACAGGTATTAACCAAAGCGAGGTTAACAGTGATCACGCCCAAATTCATATTGGCAGCGCCTGTTGTAATGGTTGTTGTATATAACGGAGAAGCAAAACCACAAATATTATTGTCAAATACCTGTAGGGTCAATACGGCATTGGCGTAGCACAGTCCACCTACCCAACCATTTGCGCTGGTATTGCCTTGACGGGTATCAAGGTTAGCCGTGTTGGTCAGTTTCACGGTATAATTTTGCAATGGATTTCCGTTTTGATCCTGAACGGTCATTTCAAGGAACATGGCAGCTTCCGGTGTATCGCAATTCCAGAAACTAAAATGCTTAACAGTTCCCACATATTTATTCCCTTGCAATACGGCACCGCCATCTTCTACCCACATACCTTGTGCCTCATCATACGACCACAATACCATATTTGTTGGGGCGAGACCTTGCAAGGCAGTTGGAACCGTCATAGACAATGTTGCAGACGAGTTTTCTGAAATTTGTAAAGCATTGCCATTGATATCATATAGTTCAGCGACCATCATACCAAAGGTACGGAGCAACCTTTCATAACCGGTTTTAGCAATACCGCGCAAATCACCTGGCATGCTGGTTTGTCCCAATGCTGTGGTAGGATCGATATTACGGGCAAACACATAAACCTGTCCGTTATAGGGCATTCCGGTTTGCTTGGTCACGATAGCGTTCGCCGGAAAAGAAATACTGAGGCCACCTGCAAAGTTAACGGTACCGCCATTGTTCGCATAAAACACTTCTGGAGTTCCTTTCGCCATCAGTGAAATTTTAACGGAATGCTTATCACTTCCATGAATACTCAAGGTACGCGATCCGTTAAAGAATCCATCTTTCGTCACTACTATGGTTGTTGCTCGGGAAGGAGTTACGATACTGTTGAAATAGAAAAAACCATTATCATCGGTAAGCGTTGTATAACCGCTGGCTTTTACCACTGCTGCTTTTACCGGCAACCCGGCTTCATCCTGTACGACACCGTATACCGATGCTGTTACTTTTGCTGAATTGTCGAATGGTGTATTGTTGTTCACCGTGGTAAAATCTCTTTTGTAGCACGATAAAAGGCCAAAGATCATCATCGCCATTACAGCGACCAACGATACTTTTGAATGCATGTTGAATGTTGTTTTCATTTTGTTCATTTTGTTTTTTTAAGTTGACAGCATTGACGCTGTTAAAGTTTGAGTTGTTAGTTGATATCAGACAAAGGATAAAAATAATGCGATTTAGCTATTTTAAAATGCTTTTTACAAAAAATAGCAAATCTTTACCCGAATTGATCGCTACAATCGCGACTTTACGTGCGCAACATCGTCGATACGTTTTTGGGCAATTCTCATAGCAGCTTCCTGGGTCGTGATCTTTTCGTTTTCCGACATGGTAAAAATATCAAGGATACGGTTATAAATTTTTTCTACATCCTTGGTCACTTTTTCTTTGCTATAAGCGCCACCGGCTTCAGCCGCGACATTGACCAAACCACCGGCATTGATCAGGAAATCAGGGGCGTACAAAATTCCCTTATCGATCAGTTGTTGCCCATGTATTTTTTCATCAGCCAGTTGATTATTGGCAGCGCCGGCAATGATGGGACACTTCAGTTTTTTAAGCGACTCATCGTTGATGGTTGCTCCTAAAGCACAGGGTGCATACACATCCAGTTCGACGTCGAGCATATCAGCAGGTTTTACAAATTCGACCGCATACTTATCGCTTGTTTCTTTGATTCGGGCATCGTTGATATCAGTGATATACACTTTTGCTCCGGCCTCTACCAGATGGCCTACAAGGTATTGTCCTACATGACCGACACCCTGTACCAGCACTTTCTTGTTTTGCAAACTATCGCTTCCCCAATGTTTGTGCGCACAGGCCTTCATTCCCACAAAAACGCCATAGGCCGTAAAAGGTGAAGGGTCGCCACTGCCACCCATATACTCGGGGATACCGGTCACATGTTTTGTTTCAAGATGTATAAATTCCATATCCGCCGCAGAGGTATTGACGTCTTCGGCTGTGATATACTTTCCATTAAGTGAATTGACAAACTTGCCATATCTCCGCCAAAGTACCTCGCTCTTCAGCGAAGGATCGCCAATTATCACGGCTTTCCCTCCACCGAGGTTCAATCCTGAAATGGCGGCTTTGTAGGTCATACCCCTTGAAAGTCGCAGTGCATCAATCATCGCATCGTCGTCTGAAACATAATTCCACATTCGCGTGCCGCCCAAAGCCGGACCCAATGTAGTATTATGTATAGCAATAATGGCCTTTAATTTTGAATGCGGATCATTGCAGATTACCACCTGCTCATGTTCCAGTTCCTGCATTAGTTGAAATACTGTATTTGACATGTAGAATAATTTGATTTTTTAAGGTTACAGAAACGGCTTGGCGATCACCCCTGTCGACAGTTATGGTGTCGGTGCATTTGTATCATCCTGCTTTTGTTCTTCTTTTTTACGCGGGCCACGCAACAAAAAATTGAGTTCGCGTTCTTCATGATTGAGCTTTTCTTTCAGTTCTTTCGCCCGGGCTTTTAGCGAGTTGACTTTCTCTCTGATTTCTTCAAGCATGTCCATATACTCTTCACGCTTTTCGTAGCTGCGTAAAGTAGGGGGAAGATTTTTTATCCGGTCTTCGACATCAAACAATAAATCTTCTTCGCGTTGCAATTCTTTGGTCACTTTAAAATAAGTGCTTCTGGTGCGGCTGATCTTTTCATTAACCTCTTTCGACATTTCCACCTTTCTTGTTTCGCGATTCGCGTCTTTCCGATCGAAAAAATGTCTTTTGGCTTTCAGAAATCGCTCCCAAGCGACGTCACCATGTTCTTTGGGTACACGACCGATGGTTTTCCATTCCTCAAACATCTGATGAAACTCTTCGGTCCCCACATCAAAATCGTTTGAGTGTTGCAACTCTTCCGCATGGGTTACGATAGCCATTTTACGCGCAAAATTATCTTCAAGCTGCACTCTTAGCGTATTGTAATGTGCATCTTTTTGCTGAAAAAAATAATTTTTAATTTCGAGAAATTGGTTCCATACTTTATCACTTTTATCATGCGGTACACGACCAATCTTTTTCCAATCAAGCATTAATTGGTTAAAAGCTTCGCTGGTTTTTTTCCACTCTTTACTTTCTTTTAATTTTTCTGCTTGTTCGATCAGGGCAAGTTTTTGTTGTAAATTTTCTTCCTGTTCCGTTTTGATCTCTCCAAAGTGCTCGCGTTTGGCGTTGAAGAAAATATCTTTTGCAGTACTAAACCTGAACCACAATTCTTCCATGCGGTGTTTTGGCACCATGCCCACTTTTTTCCATTCTTCATTCAACTCTTGATAGCGGTCAGTGGTTTTTTTCCATTCGGTTGAGTGCTGCAGCGACTCCGCTTTCTCGCAAAGGTCAAGTTTTCGTGAAAGGTTGTCCAGCAAATCCTGTTCAAAATGTTCAAAATTCGCCTGTTTACGTTTAAAGAACTCATCTTTGTTTTTTTCGAAGCGCTCTTTCAGTTCGTCATTACGCAAATCGGGAACCGCGCTGAGATCTTTAAATTGTTTTTGCAGATCACGGAGTTTTTCGGTAGCTAATTTCCATTCATTTGTTTCAAGCAATTGTTCGGCCTCCGTACAAATCCTGTCTTTTTGCAACAAATTTTCATCAATCGCCTTTTTAATTTCTTCCTCCATACTCTCTATATCTGTCAGCATGGGTGTAAAATCGCCAATGGCTTTTGCGCTGCTGATATGCAGCTTTTTTCGAACCACTTTACCGGCCATTTTTATTTTGTCGGTATTGGCTGCGAAATCGCTTTTCAACTCGTCGAATTCTTTTTGAAGTTCAGTGAATTTCTCGCTCAGGGTCGTCAGCATACCTTCCTGATTGTTATCTTGTACATCAGCGATCTCCCGTTCAGCATACCATTTGGTAGCCGGCAAAAAAATCTTGTTATCTCGCAGAATGTATAAATCCGTATTGATCATGGCAGCACTTACTGTTTGAAGTGTACAAATGTAAATAAAAAAGTTTAATCCCCTACAAATTGTCAGCAGGGCAAAAACTGCCTTTTTTTGTTTCGAAAAAACCTAATCAGACGCTATCTAATGAAAAAAATGCAATCGATTAGCGAAGTGGACTTCTCCTCTTGTTTTTAAAAAAAGTAGTCATCATAGTCCCGCATTCCTCGGCGAGTATGCCGTTTACAATATTGGTTTTGGGATGGAAGGGGTTGTGCGAACAATGCTGCCGATAGCCATTTTTAAGATCCGCAGCTCCGTAGACAATCGTCCCGATTTTACTCCAATATAATGCCCCGGCACACATAAGACAGGGTTCAACGGTAACATAGAGTGCAGCCTCAGGCAGGTATTTACTGCCTAAAAAATGAAAGGCTGCTGTCAATGCCAGTATCTCTGCATGTGCGGTTACATCCTTCAGCAATTCTGTTTGATTATGGGCTTTGCCAATGATACGATCGTTCATCACAATAAGCGCGCCGACCGGTACCTCATCAGTTTCGGCACCCTTTGCGGCTTCTTTTAGTGCGAGAGACATATAATGTTCGTGGGTAACCATCGCTATTTCCGAGAGATTGTTATTTCTGCTTTCCCGGCACCGATGAGCGGTTTTTTAATTTGCTTCACGGTTACGCAATACGTAATCCCTTCATAATCGAAATTTATCGACTCGCCCTCCGATATCAATTGTTCGTCCAAAATCCGATCATTGCGCTTAATGCCGATATCAGCCTTTTTTCTTGATATCTCACCAACAGTTATGATCACACTCCCTTCATTGCCTTCAATAATTTTACTCGAATTCGATTCCATCATCGCCTCAATACCATTATCGGGAATATTCAAATGATGCTTGGGCGTAGTAGGCTTTTCCCCACCGTCCGAACTGCCACAGGCCTGCATAAACAATAATACGATAATACTTACGCGCACAAACATCAGTTTCATGATTGGAATTTTTGGCTAAAATAAAGCTATTCTTTGATGGAACTTATCTTTTTATATAAGAGTATGCTAAATAATACTGTCTGATAGTTGACGGTTGCCTCTAAAATAACGCAGATGCAATAAAAAAACCATCCTGCTTAATACAGGATGGTTTCTTTTGACATGAATTGGTTAGTGGACCTATTGCTTAGTTACCTTAAAATAGGTTTTGGTATTGGTTTCCAGATCGTGTATCGAAATAGAATAGATACCGGCAGCCAGACTTTGCAACTGATCTAAAGTTACGGTATTTTGTCCGACCTTCATATCCGCCAGTTTATCTGCAATCACTCTGCCATTCATATCGGTCATTCTAATATTGATCTGACCTTCTGCTTCTGCTTTATACAATACATTGATGTATTGACTGAATGGTGAAGGATATACCGTAGCTTCTGCTTCGGTGTGCAGCAACTTCACATGCACTATATTGGAATAACCGAATTTACCATCGATATCGATCAATTTCACACGATAGTAAATAATCTGACGATCGTTGATCTGCGTGATATTGTCTGGCAAACTGTAATTGGTCATGCCTTGTGTTGAACCGGAAGCATTCGTTGTTCCCACTCTTTCAAAATGCTTACCATCGAGACTTCTTTCCACTTCAAATATGCTGGTGTTCATTTCTGATAAAGTCGTCCAACTTACATTCACCGTTTGATTGTCTAACAAGTTTGCGTATGCTGTCAAATCCGTTGCAGGCAATGCGAAGCCCAGTACGATACCGGCATCAACTGTCGGGTTGTATTCGCCCAATTCAATCGTGTACTGGGCTGTCTTACCTGATACTGAGTCTACGTCACTGTCTGCAGTAGAATCGGCACCGGCATGCAGGCTGGTAAAATAGGCAGCGAATGGATTACCGTTTGTTTGGTAGTAAGTAGGCAGTGTGGTAAACCCAACACTATACTTGCCTGGAATCAGATCGTTGAATGTATATGCACCGGCTTGTGTAGTAATCGTGCTCATGATAGCAATATTAAACTCATTGTACAATGTTACGGTTACACCCGGTACACCTGGTTCGTTAGCATTCTGAATTCCGTCTTTATTTTCATCTAACCAAACATAATTGCCCAAACCGGCACCTGTTGGCAGATGGATACCTGCATCGATCGTCGGATTGTATTGACCCGCGATCAAACTAACTACATCGGTCAATCCGCTAGCAGGGTTTACATCTGAATCAACAGTCGTATCAGCCAATTGCTTTTTAGGACTGAAAATACCGGCTTGTGGTATATTAGAGAACTCGACAGTATAATCACCCGGTTCAAGATTTACGAAGTTATATCCTCCGGCAGAATTAGTAACCGCATAAGCTACTACCTGATCGATAGCATTGTACAAGGTCACCACAATTCCAGATAGCCCTTTTTCGTTGGCATCTTGAATACCATTGATGTTAATGTCTTCCCACACATAGTTACCCAATGATGATTTCAGGGTGTAAATTCCGGCATCGAGGTCAGCATAATAATCGCCGGCGTTCAATACTACGGTATTGGTTTGTCCATTGGCTTCATCAGCGTCGCTGTCATAGGCTTCTTGTGAATTCCCCCCCATATTGGCTGTCGTAAATTGGTAGCCTGCCGGTAGGTTTGAGAATTGTACACTATAAGTACCAGGCGTCAATCCGGTGAATTGATAAACACCGTTCACATCGGTTGTTGTGTTGGCAACAATGATACCGCTTTGGTCTTTCAGTTTAACGGTTACACCGGGAATACCAGGTTCGCCAAGGTCCTGCAAGCCGTTGGTATTCAAATCATTCCAAACATGGTCGCCCAATCCGGCCAAACCTGCCGCTTGATGAATACCGGCATCGATCGTCAGGATGATGTCTCCTTCATCGAGCAATATTGAATCTGTTTTACCTCCGCTGGCAGCATCTGCATCACCATCCAACTCAATGTCGTTGCCTTGTCTTGCAGGGCTGAACGTGTAACCGATTGGCAGGTTGCTGAATCCAATTTTGTAAGCACCCTGATCGAGATCAGTGAAGATATAATTACCGAGTGCATCGGTGATAGTGCTGCTGATAACAGTAATACCATTTGGCATGTATAAGGTTACTGATACGCCTTGAACACCTAATTCACCCGGATCCTGGATACCATCGGCATCGGTATCATTCCAAACTTTATCGCCGATTGAACCTTTAGTGACACGATTGTCATTAGGTGCGAGACCGGCATCTACATCAAGATTAACTTCATTTGCAACCAAAGTAATAATGGATGTGCTACCTGTTGTTACTTCAGGATCGCTATCCAGCGCGTGATTAGCACCGGCGCCCTGAATGGTCAATTTATACCCTTGCGGGAAGTTTGAGAAATTTACATAGTAGTCACCTGCATTCAGGTTATTGAAAATATAGAAACCGTTATTGTTGGTGATAGTTGTTGCCAGCAATGCATTAGCATCGCTATACAAACGCACCGTAATACCTGCAGCGCCATTTTCTCCCGGGTCTTGTACACCATTTGTATTACGGTCGTACCATACAAAGTTACCGAGTGAAGCCACAGGCAGATTAGGATTATGCAAACCAGCGTCAATTGTGGTATTGTATTCACCACCCAACAATGTAACTACGTTAGTTCGGCCGGTGTTAGGATCCGGATCTGAATCTCTTTCCTTTTCAGGCCCAACAAGATTTGGAACAAACTGATAGCCTGCTGGCAAATTACCAAATTCAACGATATAAGAACCTGGTATCAAATTATTGAAAATATAATATCCCAGCACATCAGAAATAGTTGTAGCGATCAGATTAGTACCGGTGCTGTCGTATAATTTAACTACAACAC
>CAZFKA010000005.1:0-24121 GCA_964519155.1 uncultured Bifidobacterium sp.
GAGCAATACATTTTTGCCGGTTTTAAAAGGATGCGAGTTATTGGTAACCTCCATTTTGATTACGGGATATTCGTGACCATCTTCCCATTGCATGGTTTCGCTTGATTTGGCTGTAGAACGGGACAAGAAGGTAGTTTCATTACTCATATCCTTAAAGATGACCATTCTGTAATTTTCTGGGTGAATACCTTGTTTCATATATTTTTGTTTTTATGCATGATCCTAACCATGCCGTGAAAAAATTAAAGGATGGCAAAGGTAGTGGTTTTTTTGTAAAGTTGCTAAAAAACTTAAAAAATACCCGTTTCAGCAATCTTTATTATCCGTGAATTGATTTTTCTGCAGGGGAAATTAGCTCTTCATATTGACATATTGCAAAGGTATTTTCAAGTCCGTTGTTTTGCAAAGCTGTATAACATCCTGCAAATCATCGATCTTTTTACCGGTCACCCGTATCATATCGTCCATTATTGCTGCCTGTACCTTCAAACCGCTGTCTTTGATCATTTTTACGATTTTTTTGGCATCGTCTTGAGCCAAACCGTTTTTTACAGGCACCTCTTTTTTAACGATCTTTCCCGACGGCGTAATATGCTTCGACAAATCGAAGCAGTTCCCATCCAGTCCTTGTCGCATCGAGCGGCTGATCAGTACATCTACAATTTGCTCCATTTTCATGTCGCTGTCTGCTTCAAGTTGTATTTTAAAATCTTTTTTTTGCAGGTCGATCACCACATGCGACCCTTTAAAATCAAAACGGTTCGTGATTTCTTTTTTTACGGTATTGACCGCATTGTCTAAAGTTTGCAAATCTACTTTGCTGCAGATATCGAATGAAGGCATAACAGAATATTTAAAGCAAAAGTAAATAAATACGAATTAATTCTCTGTTTCAGACAAGAATATGATCAAAAGCCCTTATTTTTATTTGTATTTCTACCGAGGATTTCCATCGTACAATTTTGAAAAAGACTTCATCTTTAAAGCCAGCATCTGCTCCGCAACCAAAATCAAACGATAGTTTGCTGCCGAAACGCAATCTCAACCTCGATTCACTCCGGGGTATAATGGCTATCATGGTGGTCATCAGTCATGTGGAATATATCCGCTTTTTTTTCGGCTTACCCAATTATTTTCTTGAGCCGTTCTTTTTCCACCTCGGCCGCATCGGCGTTACCGGTTTCTTTGTGTTGAGTGGCTTTCTCATCACCAATAATCTGTTGCAAATGAAGCAGGAAGCCCAATCGGCCGGCGCCAAGATCAAGCAATTTTATCTGAAACGAGCCTTGCGCATTTTACCACTCTATTACCTCATTATCTTGTTAAGTATTTTTGTACTTCCACACATACCGGCACTTCATTATCAGGTGTTTCCGGGTGTTACGGACGCCAGACCTCTTTTAGACGAGGTCGGTATTTACTATTTTTTGATGCTGCCGCAGATACCGATTGCTAACTTCACTGTTTTGCCATTTGCAGAGCCTACATGGTCGATCGGAGTAGAGGAAATGTTTTACCTGGTGATTCCGCTGTTTGCTTTTTTTACATCATTTCGTAAGGGTTGGATAGCCGTGATTGCGTTGATGTTGGTCGTCTTAAAAATAGTGCTGTGGAAGACCTTACCGGATGCGCCACATCAACCCATCTTCAGTTTTTTGGTATTGTCGCGTTTCGAATGCATTCTAGTTGGATGTATAATGAGTTGCTTCGTAGCAGAAGGTAGTAAATTGTATACAAAACTCGGGAAAATTCACCTGAGTGTAGCGTTCTTGTTGTTGTTGATCGCTGCAATCACCGTACCGTTTGATCTGTATGTTTATATTCATTTTGCTGTTTTGTTTGGGGTCATTATTTTATATCTACATAAAAATCCGCTTCGCTGGCTAAGCAATAAGTTGCTTGTTTTTATTGGCAAAATCTCATTCAGTATTTATCTTGCGCACGAAATAGCAGTTGTTTTTTTATTGAACCAGCAAAGCATTTCACCCCCAAACGAAAATTCATCGGTGCTTCTGTACTTCGCTGCCATTGTATTTTCGATTCTGCTGGGAACGGTATTGTACAAACTGATCGAAGAGCCTTTTTTACGTTTAAAAAATAAAATCGGACAACAACGTGTCCCCTAAACCATACAAAAAAACATGTCATACATTCTTTACGAAAAACACAGCAGTATTGCCAGCATAACGTTAAACCGGCCTGATAAATACAATAGTTTTTGCCGCGAAATGGCATTGGCCATGCAAAATGCACTTGATGAAGCTGCGCGAGATACGGATATCCGTTGTGTATATATCACCGGAACCGGAAAGGCTTTTTGTGCCGGGCAGGATCTTGCCGAAGCGATAGAAGATAATGGTATTGAACTCGCTCAAATTGTGACAGAGCATTATAATCCCATCATTGAAAAAATGCGCAGCATCGACAAGCCGGTTTTGTGCGCAGTAAATGGTGTGGCTGCCGGAGCCGGAGCCAATATAGCGCTTGCTGCAGATATCACCGTAGCGACTGCCAGTGCATCCTTTATTCAGGCCTTTAGTAAGATCGGTTTGATACCGGATAGCGGAGGCACTTTTTTTCTGCCACGACAGGTCGGTATACAACGTGCCACGGCCTTGATGATGTTGGGTGACAAAGTGATGGCTGAAGAAGCTGTTTTGATCGCCATGATATATAAGAGTTTTCCCGACGAACAATTTGCAGAAGAGAGTTGGAAAATGGCACAGACACTGGCTTCCATGCCGACGAAAGGATTGGCGCTAACCAAACGATTGCTCAACGCTACATTTTCGCACAGCCTGTCGCAACAACTCTGTATGGAGGGTTTACTACAGGTGGAAGCCTCGCAGTCATACGATTATAACGAAGGGGTAAATGCATTTCTTGAAAAACGCAAACCTGAATTTAAAGGACGTTAACCATCATATCGATGCTTAATTGATCAACCCTTGACAGGCAGTCTGCGCCATTTGCCAAGAGTTACATTATTTTACAAAGTCTGCCAGTTCACTAAACGCTTTGGCACAAACCTTTTCGAGATTACGCACTAATGCAGCCATTTCATCGTGGCGGTAATCGTATACTGAAATTTGTTCGAGTTCATAAACATGCGACACCGCTTCTTTTACACCCATATAGTTTAACTGCGTTTTAAGGGAATGGGCTGAGATCTTGATTTGCTCATAGTTTTTATGTTCGACGCCCAGTACCAATTGCTTTAATAATCCGGGCGCGTTTTGCAGAAAGATGTTGACATATTTTTTTTGCTTCTCACGATCGTTACCGGCAAACGACATCAAAAAGCGCAGATCGGTCAATTGGTCGTTGTAAACAATTTCTTCATGTTCAACCGCTGCAGATTGAGTTGGTTCCGCAGGCTGTGCGCTTACGCTTGATGGGTTTGCCCGTCCGGAAATCTTTTCCTTATCGATGTGATGTAAAATTTTCCTGATCAGTTCTTCCTTCTGAAATGGTTTGGGAATATGGTCGTTCATACCAATGGCTAGATACAACTGAATATCATTTTTCATGACGTTGGCGGTCATGGCCAATACAGGAGTATTGCAAATCGGGGAGTCCAACTCATTTCGAATGATACGGGTCGCTTCGGTTCCTGACATTTTCGGCATTTGTATATCCATCAACACAATATCGACTGGTTCAGTTTTCAAAAATTCGATCGCCTGAGCACCACTATTGGCTTCAATGATATTGATACCGGGGGCAACCGACTTCAATGTGTCCACAGCCAGTATAGTATTAAATTCATTGTCGTCAACCAGTAAAAGATTTGTTTTGTTGAGCATATCAACATCATTGTCTGATAAAACATATGCTTCCTTTTGCAACAATTGCGTGCTTTCACCCATCTGAAACGGAAGGGTAAAACTGAATGTCGTACCCACGCCAATCTTACTTTCCACACTGATTTGCCCGCCCATTAATTCTACCAGTTGTTTTGAAATCGTGAGCCCCAGCCCTGTGCCACCATACTTTCTCGCCACATCGGTTCCGGCTTGTGTAAAGCTTTCGAAGATTTGATTGACGTATTCTTCTGAGATGCCGATGCCGGTGTCTTTGATCTGGAAATTCAAAGTGAGTGATCCGGTATTGCCCGGTAACATCTCACAATGAATGATGACACTGCCCTTTTCGGTAAATTTTATTGCATTGCCTGCAAGATTCATTAAGATTTGCGAAATACGTGTGGGATCGCCTACGAGTATATCGGGCACCCCCGGTTCGATGTCATACCGAAGTTCCAGCCCTTTTTCTTCCGCCTTAAAACGTAACAGGGTAACCAGATTGCTCAACAAGCCTTTGAGTGAGAATTCAATTTGTTCGATCATGATTTTGCCCGCTTCAATTTTTGAAAAATCGAGGATATCATTGATAATCACCAATAAATTATCGGCACTTTGTGTGATGGCATCCAGATAACGCATTTGGTCGGGTCGGGGATTTTTTTCACGGAGCAAACGAGTCATCCCCACAATGGCATTCATTGGTGTTCGAATTTCATGACTCATATTGGCAATAAACTGTTGCTTGAGTTTGGCCGATTGCTCAGCGATAGCTTTCTCCTTGACCGCAAATTCAAGTTCATGCCGTACTTGCAGATTACGCAGTTTGTTGATCGTATTTTGTTGAATGATCTCCTCTTTGAGCGATTCAAATTTTTTCATGTTGATATAAGCCTCAGCGATGTCACCCATTTTTTCATACACCTTTGCATACATCTCATGTATACTCATGATATCATGCTTACGCAAATGCTCATTGGCCACATCAAAAGCTTTGTCTAAATAGTTGATCGCTTCGTTCAGATTTCCTTCATCGAAATTGATACGGCCGAGATAAAACTGTGAGATGATTATTCCTTCGATATTCGATAATTCAGCCGATTGCTTCATCACCATGTTGAGGTATTTCCGCGCTTCCTCAAATTTTCCTTTTTTATAATATACTTTCCCCAATCCACTGTTGGCCAGCATATGTCCAACCGTATTTTCTTCTGAGAGCTCCAGACTTTTTTGAAAATTCACCAACGCATTATCATTGTCTTCCATTTTGAGATAAATATTCCCCAAGGAATGGTATACCCCCACGAGTCGGTTTTTGTCGTCATATTTTTTAAAAATTTCCAGACAACGCAATGAATAGTCCAGGGCATTTTCATAATCGAAAAGATCGAAGTGTAAGTTGGAAATGCTCACCATTACTGCAGACTGCGCTAGTTCGTCGCCCAACGATTCATTGATCTCCAGCGCCCACTGATAGTATTTTGACGCATTGGCCAGATCGCCCAGGTCGCGATAGATGTTGCCGAAATTATTATAAATACGTGCTTTCAGATCATCGATCTTATTGCTTTTGGCTATTTTTAAAGCTTGTCTGAGTGTACTCAAGCCGGCATCATACTCGCCCTTGAGCCAATACAATGCTCCCCGGTTGTTGAGTCCACGTCCTTCTCCTTTGCTGTATTTGATTTTTTTCGAGCGTTCGATGATCTCGTCAGTCAACTGGTTGGCTTCATCAATGTCATAGTTCCTTATTTCGAGCACTATATCTACCAGACAATCAATTTTCTCCTGTTCGTTGTCAAGGGTATTGTAAATTTTTTTTAGTTCGTGGTATCGTTCTGTTGACATACGTCTGCGTTATTTTTTAATCAATTGGATCTGTAAAATGTTTTTTGTTTGGGGTGTCAGTTTAAAACGTTCATCCGTTTTCAGTCCTAACAGCCATACGATTCGTTTCTCACTTTCCAGTACCCATATATTTTCTTTTTCATGTAGCGGTATCTTTTCATCGATCAGGATACGCGCAATTTTTTTCTTTTTTTTCATGCCCAACGGCATCATATAGTCGCCGGTACGCCAACGACGTAAAATCATTGGATAACGTAAATCTGTTGCATCAGCCTGCAGGACATCTGATTTTTTTTGCAAATGAGTTTTGTCGTGGCTCAAATGATTGATCCGTAGTTCGAACTCGCCGGTATCAATTTTATGCGTATTTTCTTCGATCAATATACAATCGCTTTGTGTGGTATCCACCGGTGTGATGATCAAAAAATCCCTGTCTTTCAGCACCGTATACCGCTCATTCTGTAGTTTACGTCCTGAGGCACTGTGCAACAAATGAAGTACTTGCTGACTTTGATCGTAACCAAAACCGAAGGGCTTCAGCAATTCAAATAAAATGATCGAAAGTGGGACTACATTTTTTAATTTTCTAGTGGGGATATAAAAATCTTTCCCCCGTGACTCGATCAGCTTTTTGCGATAATTTTCAATCTGCTGATGGTAGACAATATGGGTCTCTGTAAATCGCGCCATATTGGCTGTCATATTGTGTGTGAATTGCGGAAAAATTTCTTCCAATTGAGGGATGATCAGGTTACGCAGTTTATTGCGGGTATAGTCTGTTTTCGCGTTGCTGCTGTCTTCACGGTAAGCAATTTTGTTGTTGATCGCATAGTGCATAATTTCCGATTTAGGGTATGGCAACAAAGGCCGGATCACCTGCCGGTTTACCGCCGGAATCCCCTGTAGGCCTTGTAAGCCGGTGCCCCTGAAAAAGTGAAACAACAAGGTTTCGATATTGTCGTCGCGATGATGTGCGGTAACCAGAAAGTCGTAGTGTTCATTCACCAACAATTCATTGAAAAAAGCATAACGCAGGTCGCGAGCAGCCACTTGAACAGATACGCGCTGTGTTTCGGCATATGCAGCCGTGTCGAATTTTTGAACAAAAAAGTCAATATGATTTTGCTGACACCACGCTTGTACAAAAGCTTCATCGTTGTCAGCATCTTTTGGCCTCAATTGAAAATTGCAATGGGCTACTCCGAATACTACTTTTGCTTGCAGAAATAAATCGCACATGACCATTGAATCAACACCACCGCTTACGGCCAGCAAATATTTTTTTTCGTGTGCTAGGGTTAAAGTCATTTCGCAAAAGGAGATTTTACAGCACTAATTCATCCAGCGCCATTTGTAATTCGTTAGCAGCATGCAAGTCTTTCATACTGCGGGCAATTTGAATACCTTTTTCATAAACCGCAGTAGCTTGTGCAACATCACCGCTAAGTTCGAGAGCTTTTGCTAAATGATAATAGGAGCCCACATAATTTTCATCGTTTGTCAAGGCGCGCTGAAAATAGCCAATGGCTTTTGGCAACTCCCCTTTCTTGGCATATTCTAATGCCAATGCATGCAATAAAAAACAATCCGTTGGACTGTTGGCCAGCATCTCTGTCAATTTTTCTATCCGTTCCATTTCTAACAGGCTAAGGTACAAACTTAAATGAATTCTGTTCATGATCATGGTCAGTCCACAATACAACGGGCCAATTCATTGGATGATAGGTGGAAAATTTATTTGTGTACCGGCTTTGCATCGCCCATGATGTTACGGGTGTACGCTTCAGCCACTTTTTCCCAAATCATTTGCCTGCCCATTTCTTTTCGGTAAAGCGCCACATTTTTTTTCCATCGATCAAAGTTTTCGATAAAATGGGTAAACGAGGTAACCAGATCATCAAATGATGTTAATACACCGAGCGCGTGTTCGCCAATAAATGTTTGACCCTTAACCCGAGTCGTAAACACCGGGAGACCACAGGCCAGATATTCAAGTGTTTTTAATGATGACAGGCCAATTTCATCAATATCGTGATGATATAAAACGATACCGGCATCGTAACGCCTATACATCTCTGAGAGGGAGGCATACGGTATCATGCCATAAAATTTTACATTGGTCCCCGCGATCGACTCGAGGTTCATGCGCGTGGGGCCATCGCCAACCAAATGAAAGTGATATTGAGGAAACAAAGCGGCCAATTCGATAATTTTTGAGGCTCCGTCTCGGTGCGTGAATGTACCCACGTACACCAATTGCCCGCTAAAGTGTTGTTTTTGTGGCAAGCAGAAATATTTTGCTGCAATGCCATTGCTGATAACAACGGTATGCATACAACCTACAGCACGGGCATGGGCTGCAATTTCTTCACTCACTGCAATACAGACACCCGCTTGCCTGATCAGAATTTTTTCCTGTAAATTACAAATTACTTTGTTCACGCGCTTGCGTTTGCTTAATAGCGTATCTTTCGCAATAATGCCATTTAATTCAACAATCGGCCTGATACGGAACAAGGACAGAATCAATAAAATAAAGCAAGAAAAGGCTGCGAGTCGAATATAAACCAAATCGTTCCGATGACGAAAAATCTTTAACGCAAAGAGTACATCGCTGACCAGATAACGCAGTATTTTATTGGCAGGAACTTTCAATCGGCGGTGATTGAAGTCGGCTTTTATCACCGGTTCGGCATCGCGCCATTGCGCACTATATCCGTAGAGAGCAAAGGGGCTATCCGGCAACTTGTACACAGCATTCCACAATTCGAGAAAATGCACGGAGGGACCATTTGAAATACTCAGGTCGTCGAAAGTAAAGGTGGCGAGGCGGCGCATTTGTTAGAGATGAAGTTGCTTGCACACAATATAGTGCAATGAAAGATGAAAATTTGATCCCCTTGATTTTCAAAGCACATTTTCGCCATATTGTGAGCAACTGTATTATATTTGCCGTCCAAAAAAGTGAAGAGAAATGAAAATACTGGTTTGCCTCACCAAAGCACCTGATACCACCACAAAAATTGCATTTACCGACAGTGATACACGGCTAAATGATGCCGGTGTACAATGGATTATTAATCCTTATGATGAATGGTATGCGTTGGTAAGGGCTCTTGAATTGAAAGAAGCGTCTGTGGCCACTGATGTGCATCTTATGACCGTCGGAAAAGCGGATACTGAACCTGTGATTAGGAAAGCCCTGGCTTTGGGCGGCGATGAAGCCATCCGAATTGATGCCGAAAGTAACGATAGTTTTTATATTGCCAGCCAGATCGCTGCCTATGTCAAAGCGAATGCCTACGATCTTATTTTGACTGGCAAAGAAAGCATCGATTATAATAATGCCAGTATCGGGGCAATGCTCGCCGAAATGCTGGATATGCCTTATGTGTCTCATGTTGCCAAGCTCGATATCGCTGAAGCTGTGGCTACCGTCAATCGTGAAATTGAAGGTGGCGAAGAAACCGACAGTTGTTCCTTGCCGCTTGTAATCAGTTGCCAAAAGGGGATGGCAGAAGCACGGATACCCAATATGCGTGGCATTATGGCTGCCCGTACCAAACCCTTGAAAGTAATACCCGCTACTCCCGTCGACACACTCACTGAAATTGTACGTTACGAAATGCCCCCGGCAAAACAAGGGGTAAAAATGATCGGTGTCGATGAAATGGATGAATTGGTGAGATTACTGCACGAAGAAGCAAAAGTGATTTAAACATACGATCGATGCAGCTCATGTAAAACAGTATTTTTTAAAACAGAATAAAAGCAAGTATAAATTTATGATAGTAGTTTTTGCAGAACACAATGGCGGATCTTTTAAGAAAGCAGCCTATGAAGCCATCAGCTATGGCGCAAAAATGGCCCGGCAAAGTGGCACATCTGTTTGTGCAGTGGTGTTGGGAGAAGCAGGAGGGCTGGAATTGCTAGGCCAATACGGGGCCTCAAAAGTGATTCATGTGAGTGATCACCGTTTAAATAACCTCGACGCAAAAGCTTATGCCAAAGCCATTGGCAGTGTGGCAGAAAGTGAGCATGCTGAGGTGATCATTTTTTCGAACAACAATACGGCTAAAGCCGTTGCGCCCCGTGTGGCCGCGCGTCTTAAAGCAGGTTTGGTAGCCGGTGCCATTGCCTTACCCGACGTATCGAATGGTTTTGTCGTTAAAAAATCAGTTTTTTCGGGTAAAGCGTTCGCTTTTGTGCAAATCAAGTCGCCGGTGAAAGTGATTTCGATCATCCCGAATTCATGTGGAATTGAAAAAACGGATCATATTGCGGAAGTGGTCAGCCAATCGGTTGAATTTGCCGACAAAGACTTTGCCGTGAAATGTATAACAGCCAATAAAGTGCAAGGAATCGTACCCTTGGGTGAAGCTGAACTTGTGGTCAGTGGCGGTCGCGGTCTGAAAGGACCCGAAAATTGGGGAATACTCGAAAAGCTAGCCGACAGTATCGGCGCAACGCTTGCCTGTTCGCGCCCGGTAGCCGATTCGCATTGGCGTCCCCATCACGAACATGTAGGCCAAACCGGGGGAACCATTCGGCCAAATTTATACATTGCTGTAGGCATCAGTGGTGCGATTCAACATCTGGCCGGTGTCAACAGTTCAAAAACCATTGTGGTAATCAATAAAGATGCTGAGGCTCCTTTCTTTAAGTCGGCCGACTACGGAGTGTTGGGTGATGCCTTTGAAGTGGTGCCTAAACTGACTGAAGCTTTATTAAAATATAAAGCGTCGCAACACGCATAAAAAAATCGTTTATCTTTGTAAATCAAAGTCATGAGCAGCAAAAAACTCGAACTGGAAATCGTTGCCTTATCACACAGTGTTACGCAGGCTCATTCTTACGCTGTGGTATTGGGTGAGGTGAATGGGGTGCGTAAATTGCCGATCGTGATCGGAGGATTTGAAGCACAGGCTATAGCTGTTGCGCTCGAAAATATGCAGCCAACCCGCCCGCTTACCCACGACTTGATGAAAAATATGATGTTGGCTACCCAGTTGCAATTGGTAGAAGTGCTGATCCATAAGATCAACGAAGGGATTTTTTATGCTAAATTGATCTGTCAGACAGGCAGCGAAACCATAGAGATTGATTCACGAACGTCAGATGCATTGGCATTGGCAGTTCGTTTCGATACCCCTATTTTTACGTATGAATCGATTCTGGATTCGGCCGGTTTGCAAATGGATGAAAACGCTCCCAAAAAGGCAAGCAAAGAAGAAGATAAAAAGTCGAAAGTCAAAGTTGGCAGTGTCGATACAGAGTTAAATAAACTGTCGCTTGCTGAATTGCAAAAGCAACTGAATGAGGTACTCGAAACCGAAGACTATATCAAAGCGGCGCAAATACGCGATGAGATCAATAGCCGGAAGTAATCATCGTACTTCCTTCTTGATCTGGTTTTCGTCCAAACTTTTTTGTGTCATCACTATCTTTTTTACCTTAAAAAATATGAATTGTGTCATTAGAAATTACAATTAACGGAGAAATCAAAACTGCCATGTTGGCTAAAAACGAAGCGGCATTGCGCGGACTGCGTGCGATTAAATCGGCTATATTGTTGGCCAAAACCGCTGATGGACGTCAGGGTGATCTTAGCACCGATGATGAGATCAAGATACTGCAAAAACTTGCCAAGCAACGAAAAGATTCTCTTGAGGTTTTTGAAAAACAAAACCGGGAAGACCTTGCCCAAAAGGAACGAGAAGAGCTGGCTGTGATAGAAAAATTTATGCCTCAGCAAATGAATGAAGATGAATTGAGAACCGCCCTGCAGACCATCATCGCAGAGCTTGGAGCCAGTTCGGCCGCTGATATGGGTAAAGTAATGGGGGCCGCAACCAAACAATTGGCCGGAAAGGCAGATGGCAAAGCTATTTCAGCTATGGTAAAGACGCTATTATAAACCATATGCGATAAAGCCTTAGGCCGGTGTTGATGCCGTTAAGGCTTATCTTAACGGAATCATTACCGTTTTCAAGCAGATCACCATTTTATTACTTTCTGCTTTTTACGTTCAACTATTTACCTTTGCACCCATTTTTGACAGATCATGGAAGAAAAAAAGTATGCAATTCCTGCCCAATTTCATTTGCCAGCACTTGAAGCCGGTATATTGAACAAATGGAAAGACGAAAAGACATTTGAAAAAAGTGTGGCTGAACGTGCCGGTAATCCCACGTTTGTTTTTTATGAAGGGCCACCCAGCGCCAACGGTATGCCCGGGATTCACCATGTCATTTCGCGTACCTTGAAAGATATGGTTTGTCGTTACAAAACCATGCAGGGATTTCAGGTCAATCGTAAAGCGGGTTGGGACACACATGGGTTACCCATTGAATTGGGTGTTGAAAAGGAACTTGGTATTACGAAAGAAGATATTGGCGTTAAAATTTCAGTTGAAGAGTATAATCAAAAATGTCGTCAGGCGGTTGTGCGGTTTAAAGACAAGTGGGATGAGATCACCGAAAAAATGGGTTATTGGGTCGACTTGAACGATCCGTATGTGACCTATGAAAATGATTATATTGAAACTTTGTGGTGGTGTTTGAAAGAATTGTATAAAAAAGGCTATCTCTACAAATCCGTTTCCATACAACCTTATTCGCCGGCTGCAGGTACCGGGCTGAGCTCACATGAGCTCAACCAACCCGGTTGCTACAAAGATGTAAAAGATACCAGCGCTACTGTTTTGTTCAAAATGTTGCCCGAGAGCGTTGCCCAATTGAAAGCCGGTACAGACGGCATCGGCGAAACCGATGATGTCTACCTGATGGCTTGGACAACCACACCCTGGACCCTCCCGTCAAATCTGGGGTTAACAGTAGGATCCCATATCAATTATGCATTGGTGAAAACCTTCAATCCCTATACCCATCAGTTGCAGTATGTGATACTGGCGGAATTGCTGCTTTCGAAATATTTTAAAGCCGACGCCGAAGACGCTGATTTTGAAGCCTATACTCCCGAAGCGAAAATGATTCCTTATCGGGTTTTGGGATTGTTCAAAGGGTCGGAACTGGAAGGATTGCGTTACGAACAATTGCTGCCATTTGATAGCAACAAACCTGAATTGTCGGGTGGTGATCCGTTTCGTGTAGTAAGCGGCGATTTTGTGACCACCGAAGACGGAACCGGAATCGTGCACACGGCCCCTGCTTTTGGCGCTGATGATTACAGAGTGGGTCAAAAAAATAATCTGGGGATCTTAACCCTTGTCGATCGCGAAGGAAAATTTATCGCAGGAACGGGTGAATACAGTGGTCGGTATGTAAAAAATTATAAAGACGAAAAAGATTATCAAGACGTCAATGTAGATATTGCCATCGCTTTAAAAAAACGAGGACATGCATTTAAAGTGGAGAAATTCGAGCACTCGTATCCGCACTGCTGGCGCACTGACAAACCGGTAATTTATTATCCACTCGATGCCTGGTTTATTCGCACCACAGCCGTAAAAGACCGAATGGTTGCATTGAATAAAACCATCAATTGGAAACCGAAAGCAACCGGAGAAGGGCGTTTTGGAAACTGGCTTGAAAATATGGTCGACTGGAATTTGAGTCGCAGCCGATATTGGGGCACACCCTTGCCTGTTTGGCGCAGCGCCGATGGAACAGAGGAAGTTTGTTGCGGCAGTATTGCAGAGATCAAATCGCTGTTGCATGAAGAAAGCCCTGAAAAGGAGTTGCTGGATGTACACAAACCCTATATCGACAAGGTAATATTGAAATCGCCTTCCGGACAAAAAATGTTTCGTGAACCTGACCTGATCGATGTTTGGTTCGATAGTGGCGCTATGCCTTATGCCCAATGGCATTTCCCCTTCGAAAATCCCCATACCCAAGCAAATCACAATGGTGAAATATTGCCGCCTTCATTTCCTGCGGATTTTATCGCGGAAGGTGTTGATCAAACCCGCGGTTGGTTTTATACTTTGCATGCACTGGCGGTCCTGTTGTTTGATTCAGTAGCTTATAAAACGGTAGTAGCCAACGGATTTGTTTTAGATAAGTTTGGCAACAAAATGAGTAAGCGATTGGGCAATGTGGTAGACCCGTTCGCAACCATCGAGCAATTTGGTGCTGACGCAACCCGCTGGTATCTGGTAACGAACGCTTCGCCATGGGATAGTTTAAAATTTGATAGTAAAGGAATTGAAGAGTCGCAACGGAAATTGTTCAATACGTTGTACAATACCTATACTTTCTTTGCCCTATACGCCAATGTCGACCGCTTTACATTTAGCGAACAATACATCCCCATTGTTGATCGTCCTGAACTTGACCGATGGATCATATCGTCTTTGCATACCTTGATCAAAACCGTACGGGAACATATGGATGATTATGAACCCACCAAGGCCGGTCGGGCTATTGATGAATTTGTCGATCAGCATTTGAGTAACTGGTATGTAAGGCTCTGCCGTCGCCGTTTCTGGAAAGGCGAATATGAAGCCGACAAAATTTCCGCTTATCAAACATTATATGAATGTCTGGAAACCCTTTGTAAACTTATTGCACCGGTTTCGCCTTTTTTCAGTGACTGGCTGTATATCCAACTCAATACCGTTACGCAAAGGGAAGGCAATAGTTCAGTTCATCTTTGCGATTTTCCTTTAGTGATCATCGACGACATCGACGAAGAGCTTGAACATCGTATGCAACTGGCCCAGGATGCTTGTTCGCTGTTGCTTTCACTACGCAAAAAATCAAATATCAAAGTGAGACAACCCCTCCGCAAAGCCATTATTCCATTAATTGAAAGTGGATTACAGGCCAAAATCGAGTCGGTGGCCGATATCATAAAGGCTGAGGTCAATATTAAGGAGATCGAGTTTATTGCGGCAGACAACGACTTGATCAAAAAGAAGATCAAAGCGAATTTCAAAGCCTTAGGCAGTCGCATGGGGGCTAAAATGAAAGCGGTAGCTCATGCGATCGCTCAATTGAATGCAGCGCAGATCCTCGATCTTGAACGAAACGGCATACTCGATATTTCAGTGGATGGGGAAAGCGTTAGCATTACGATGGCAGATGTTGAAATCAGTTCAGATGATATTCCCGGCTTATTGGTCGCGTCGAAGGGCAGCCTGACCGTTGCCTTAGATACGCATCTCGATGAGGCTTTACAACAAGAAGGGATTGCCCGTGAGTTTGTCAATAGAATACAGAAAATGCGCAAGGATTCAAATTTCGAGCTGACTGACCGTATAAACGTGCAAATCAGCGATTATGAATTGTTAAAGAACCCGCTAAATAGTTTTTATTCCTATATTTGCACGGAAATTTTGGCTGACAGATTAGACTTTTCCTCTGAAATGCAGGGTGGGAGTGAAATTGAAGTCAATGAACATATCGTAAAAGTATTGATCACTAAAACCCCTTAAAGGATATGGCTGCAAAAAAACCGGCTTCTAAGAAAGAAGTTTCTAAAAAAAATGTTAAAAGCGCGCCTAAAGCACCGGTTGCTGTTAAGGCAGTTGCTAAACCGGTAAAAAAGGCCGCGCCAGCCAAAGCAGCAGCAAAACCGGTGGTTAAGAAAGCAGTTGCCGCAAAAAAGCCGGTAGCCAAAGCAGCACCTAAAAAAGTGGTGGCAGCGAAACCTGTACCCAAGAAACCCATAGCCCAAACCGCACCGAAAAAGCCTGCACCGAAAGCGGTCGCTAAGCCTGCACCGAAAGCGGTGGCAAAACCTGTTGCCAAACCGGTCGCAAAAAAGGCGGTGGCTAAGCCGGTTGCAAAAAAAGCAGTACCTCCTGCCAAACCGGCCGCAAAACCGATCGCAAAAAAAGCAACAACTCCCGTAAAGCCGGTCGCTAAATCAGTAAGCAAAAAAGAACAGCCAGCCGCTGTTAAACCGGTGAAAGTTAAAGAAGCAAAAGTTAAAGAAGCAAAAGTTAAAGAAGCGAAAGTTAAAGTTGAAAAGGTTAAAGCGGAAAAACCTAAAAAAGCAGATAAGAAAGCCGGACCAACCAAAACAGTCATTACCAGTAGCAATAATACATTGCCCAAACGAGCTGACGTATACAAAACCAATACGTTCGCAGCATCAAACCTGCGTAATGATACAGGCAAGGTAATCGCACACCGCAAGACGGCTGATATGAAACGAAAAAACGACGACGAAATTATTATTAAAAAATACGAACCAGAACAAAGGAGATCAATTTTGGACAATACAACAGCAGACACATCCCCCAGCTATCGCTACAGCGATGAAGACTTATCAGAATTCAGAGAACTGATACAACGTAAACTCGAAACCGCAAAAACAGAACTGCAATATCTGCAAGGCGTTATCATGCGCAAAGATGAAGGGGGTACCGAAGACACAGAAAACAAATATCAAAGTATTGAAGACGGCAGTGCTTCCATGGATCGAGAACAGTTTACACAGTTGGCTAGCCGTCAGATCAGTTTTATTACGCATCTTGAACAAGCGCTCGTGCGTATCGAAAACAAAACCTATGGCATTTGCCGCGATACCGGTAAACTGATCGACAAAGCTCGCTTACGTGCGGTGCCTCATGCCACATTGAGCATTGAAGCCAAGAACGCCAAGAAGAATTAATAAACAATTTTACATTAATCAAAAGAAGTGCGAAAGCGCTTCTTTTTTATTGCATCGTGTAAAGTTGTTCGGCAGATCATGCAGTGAAATTACCTGCATAGCCTTTCAATCAATTCGCTGTACCCGTATAGTCTTGATCAACTGTCCTTTTGAACTAACCTGCACCAAATAAACTCCCGAAAACAAGTTGCGCAGGTCGAGTTGCGATGATGCGGCTTGAAAGTCCAATACATGCCCATAGGTGTCCTGTACCGAAAAGTCATATTCCCTTTCGAAATAAATTACATTTTTGGTAGGGTTAGGTCCAAAAGCAATTTCATCGGCATCGAAAATGCTCAGCTTCACGATCGCTGAGTAATGTATATGACCATCGCGGTCGTGTACAGCGAGACGATAATATACGGGACCGGGGCGCAAATCTTGATCGACGATTTCATATTGTGTGCTGCTTCCTTTGCAATTGATCGATTGAAGGTCGGTCCAGCCTTGAGCATCGCTGCTTTTTTGTATTGTGTAGTGGCGGAGACCCTTTTCCTCTTCGCATGCCCAATTCAAAACAACATGCCCTTTTTGTTGTCTGCCGGTGAAGTTGATCAGGTTAGCCGGCAAAGGGAAGCTTTGGGTGAATTTGGTTACAAAAGCATTTTTTTCCGCACCGGCATCCAAGATAAAATTACCGGCACCCGGATCAAAGTCGACGAGATCATTGAACGTACCGGAGATATATAAATTACCTGACGCATCTACAGCCAAACTGCGTGATTCTTCCCAACTGATGCCGCCAACACCGAAGGCTTGCACAAAATTTCCACTATTGTTTAATTTGCAAACAAACATGTCGAGCCAACCAGTTAGATTAAATATGCCGGGCCCGGGATCAAAATCAGTTTGACCATTGAAGTCGCCGAAGAGATACACATTCCCCAAGGCATCAAGCCTAAGCGATTTAACATTGTCGCTGCCGGTGCCGGCGATCTGCTTCGCCCATACCAAATTGCCCGATGCATCCAATTTGGAGATGGCCACATCCGTCTGTGCCGCAGCAGTCAGGTTGAACACACCCGGCCCCGGATCCATATCGCAGGTTCCTGAAAAATTAGCGCCATAATAGACATTTCCCGCGTTATCCGTGGCCAGTGAAAAAGAAAAATCGCCATTCGTACCACCCGTTGTTTTGACCCATACCAGTGATCCACTCCCATCGTATTTCGCAACATAATTGTCTTCAGCCCCTGCTGATGCAATATTGAGCAAGCCGACACCGGGATCGAAATCGACAGTTGCCCGGAAATGCCCTGTCGAGTATACATTTCCGAGATTGTCGCTTGCAATTTCATGAACAAAATCTGTTTCTTTACCGCCCGTTTGCGTTGCCCATAAAAAATTACCCGAAGCATCCATTTTTAGTAAAAAGATATCGTTCATTCCGTTCGACGATACATTAAAAGCCGCAGGCCCGGGATCGAGATCGGCATTGTGTTGAAACACACCGCTTACAACTACCTGTTGCAACTGATCAACGACAATATCGATTGCATTGGAAACGGACGTCCCTTCGATTTGTTTCGCCCATACAAAATTTCCTCCGGCGTCAAGTTTTACGATATAAGCCTGTGCACCGGCTGCCGCATTCATATTGTATATTCCGGGTCCGGGATCAAAGTCTGCCAATCCATTGAAATATCCGCCCACATAAACGTTACCTGCATTGTCGGTGGCCACGGTATAACCAAAATCGCTTGCGGTTCCACCAAGATTTCGTGCCCACACAATATCACCCGAAGCATCTTGTTTGCTGACGTATACATTATAGTTTCCGGCAGAAAGCAGCAGGTATTGACCGGGACCTGGATTAAAGTCGGCTGTGTCATAAAATCCACCGGTAGTATAAACGAAACCGTTCGCATCGCTACACATGTCGTAATGCCAAATGGCCTGTGGGGCTTCAATTTGTGTAGCCCAGCTTAAATTGATATTTTGGGATCTCGATTGAAAGAACAAGCCCAACAGGCAACAACCAGCAAGTATCACTTTTTTCATCGTTGGAAGGATTAGTTGAAACCAAAACTAGCGTAACGCACAATACCCTAAAGCATGATTTAACCAATCAGGCTTTTCGCTTAACGATATTCATGATTGTGGATACAAAAAGGGAAGTCATTCAGCAAATACAAGGGCAATCAATCAGCATTTTATCGCGGAGAGGGGTGTACTTTTGCATAAGACCAATGGCAACCAAATATGGTTACGCAAAGAAAGAAAATTATTGTCGTCGGTGGCGGATTTGCCGGAATCGAATTTATCAAAAAGGTGGATACCCGACTGTTTGACGTATTGCTGATCGACAAGATCAACCATCATCAGTTTCAGCCTTTATTTTATCAGGTGGCTACTTCGCAATTGGAGCCTGCCAGTATTTCTTTCCCATTCAGAAATATTTTTAAACGAAAAAAAAATGTACAGATCAGGTTGGCTGAAGTATTGACAATTGATGCGTCGCGTCAAGAGATCAATACCACTGTAGGTTTATTTACATATGATTATTTGTTGATTGCCGCAGGATGCAAAACGAATTTTTTTGGTAATGCGCAAATCGAACAACATGCATTGACCCTTAAGACGACGTATGATGCTATTGCCATTCGAAATCATATTTTGCTGACCTTCGAAAAGATCATTTCAGCGAGTGAAGCCGAAAAAGAAAGTTTGATGAATCTGGTCATTGTTGGAGCAGGTCCTACCGGTGTGGAATTGGCCGGTGCTTTTGCTGAGATTAAAAAACATATTTTGCCGCACGATTATCCGGGTATAGACTTTTCAGCCTTTCAAATCATTTTGATCGAAGGCAGTAAGAATACCCTCAACAATATGAGTGAGAAAGCGAGAAGCAGCTCACGGACTTACTTGCAGAATATGGGGGTGAAAATTCAAACAGAGGTTTTTGTAAAAAATTATGACGGCGATCGTTTGTTTTTGAGTGACGACACCGAAATACGCACCCGCACGGTGATATGGGCGGCAGGAGTAACCGCAAATGTAATTGGCGGTTTGCAGGCTGAACAATTGAGTATCGGCAATCGTATCAGGGTCGATCGGTTTAATCGTGTACAAAACACAGAGCATATCTATGCCATCGGTGATATTGCGTATATGGAAACACCCTTATATCCCAAGGCCCATCCCCAACTGGCCAATGTAGCCATCAATCAGGCGCGCAATCTTGCTGCAAATTTGAAGCGCTGGCAGAAGCAATTACCGCCAAAAGAATTTGAGTATAAAGATCTGGGGTCCATGGCCACCATTGGGCGCAACAAAGCAGTGGTGGATCTCCCCTTTATGCGTTTTAAAGGATATTTTGCCTGGCTCGTATGGATGTTTCTGCATTTGATGTTGATCTTAAGTGTCCGCAATAAACTCATCATTTTTATCAACTGGAGTTGGGCTTATATTACCAAAGACACTTCGTTGCGACTGATACTCCAACCCGAAGAAAAAAATAGAGCGTAACCCGAAATATTAAAAAAGGTGGTTCATTTATTTTATTTTTTACGACCATCAACATGGACAGCAGGTGCCGGAGGTATTTAATTGAAAATGGCCAGCGATAAAAGCGAACGGCCATGAATGGCGATTAAGGTGAAAACTCCGACAATCATCTGTTGTGTTTGTGCTGAAAGAAGCGAGAGCCCGGACAAGAAATAGAGGGCTGGCCTGTACAGGTCAAAGCCGGTAAAAACAAAAATCAAGACATGCAAACCTTTGCGAACGAAACTTGATTACCTTTATCAGGAATAGGAAATATAAAAATTAAGTGCTATGCGCAAGGGTTTCAATCAACAATACAAAGGGAAAAAGCCGGTGTTTTTTATTTTTATACTGGTAGGCTTATTTGCCACATCAGCCGCAGTCATGTATTTATGGAATAAAATTCTCCCGCAGGTCACCGGAATAAAACCAATAACTTACTGGCAAGCGATGGGGATTTTTGTATTGTCGCGATTACTATTCGGTAATTTCGGCTTGGGGGGCAAAACATCCACTACTACTGATCATCCACACCCGCAAGAAAAGTTGAAGGATCTTCCTGATGAAGAGCGCTAGCGTAAAAAAATCCAAAGTTGGCAATTGGTCTCTGCTTTTTTCAAAACGCGAATTGCTCCGTTCGATGAATATGGCAACTAAAATTCTTCCAGAAACTGATTCACATTAAAACAAAAGATACCTTCTGCATTCCAGCATTCACGCACGACCTGCAATCGATCGTCGAAGGCGCCGAGTACAGCATAATTAGGCAAGATATCATTTTTTAAAAATTCTTTTTTGATCACACTGTCGCGTCGGTAATCCCCTTCAGGACGCATCAGCAATGTCAGCTCACGCGCTTCATTACAAAAAATATGTTTGATGATCCAGTCTCTCGTCACCGCGTAATGGGTCCGCTCACGCCCACTGACAAAAATGACCTGATGCTGTTTGTCGATCGCACGCAATACTTCAATCACCGGCCGAATCGGTATATCATTCATCACATCTTCCGCCGTGGGTGAAAACATATTTCGTCCATGTGCATCGGCCAATGTTCCATCCAGATCAAAGAGAAAGCAGCTGGGTTTGTCGAGCACAGGCAAGGTATGATTGAAACGCCTTGCAATGCATTTGACCGGAGCGAAGTCAAAAACTTGTTTCAATTGTTCGTATTGGTCGACAAACTTTTGCAGTACTTCCGCCGGGATATGTCGCCCGGTTTTCTTTTCTCGTGCGGCACAACGCAGTGTCAATTCCTGTAAGGGGACTTCGAATACTTTAAAATGGATATCAGCCAGATGATTAAAGCGGCGGATGTAATGATTGATGTATTCCTTTTTGCAGTGGGTAGCATCGATCAGTACATTTGATTTTTTGAGCAAAAGAGCCTCTATACATGCATCAACGGCCACGCTGATCATTTGTTCGGTACGATGATCTGTGGTTTTGCATTGAAATTGCATCGCACGGAAATCATCACGCGAAACCCTTATCCAATGGGGATGGGCGTTGAGGTATTGCTCTGCAAAAGTCGTTTTTCCTGATCCGGGCGGACCCACGAGGATCAATATTTGTGGTGTTTTTTTCTTCATGACGTAGTTTTTGTGTATAAAGGCTGTTGCTTTGTTTTCGCGTTATTGTTCAATCCTAAAAGGTTTCGTAAACGTCGGTTTAACCATTTTCCAGATCTGTTGCTGATAATTTTTATTTCTGAACATTAAAAATAGAATGTTTGGATACGTGCAGGTGAAAAAATACATGGCAGTTTCTTTATCCGTCGATAGTACTTTGTATTCCTGAATGCAGACAGACTCAATTGCTTCATATAAGCCGGTTAACAACACTTTCATCTCTTTTACCCAGGCATAAAATTCATCGGGTACTTTGTCAAGCAACTCGTCAAAAGACAGATCATCTTTTAAGTGTTCCCAAATAGTAAGGCTAGACACCTGCGTTACAATTTTATGAATTCGCAGATATTCGGCGAATTTTACTTTTACCCTGTATCCGTTTGCAAATCTGATCACATAACCCTCCCTGTTGTGGACTTCCGTTTTCGATAAAGAATGAATGTCTTTTACACCATCATACCTTTTTACGGTTGAAAATCCACTGTTTTCCTGATCGGTATCTTGACCACTTTGCGTGTCAATCACCGCCAGCAATACGATGTCTTCGAGACCTGCATAATCAATCACAATCCTATTTTCGGGATAAATGATCTCAAACAGATAGGCTTTTGATCGGTCAAGAGTATGCAATAAATGCTGATATTTTTGTCGCAAAAATTCCGTTCCTTTTAGCGCTTGTTCGCTGGTAAAAGAACCTCTGGTGGCAATTGACGCTTCATTGTTCATCCAATACAGGATACCGAGTGAACCATCCATTTTGTCGAAAGCATCAAAGGCGAGATCAGGAAGCTTTTGCTGCGCAAGTTCTTCCAGGTTAAAAAATTTGGGGAAAGGTCTGGCTACGATTTGGTGATTTTGATCGAGAATTAATCCACGACATTGCAGGGTGATTTCGTTCCACATTTTGTTGTACTGAGCGGCGGCTGTATAATTATAGATATACAATTCCCCCTCCGGATGTTTTTGCACAGAAACAAATCCTTCATCCAGCATCTGTTGCAGCAGTGATGTATTGATTGGGTTCATTTTTTGCTATAAATTGTTTTGTCTTGATACTCCGCCTTGATCACAGCTCCGTAAACGATGGCAGTCCAGCCATTTTCATATCCGTGATTGTTGGCAATGAGGTATCCCTTGTTTTTGTCGATTTTTGTAATGATATGCGCATCAATATATCTGCCTTTTACTTTGCAGAACACGATATCACCGGGTTCATAATTTTCTTTTTTTGTAAATGTAAGTAAGGAACCGCTTTTCAGGATAGGTAACATCGAATGGCCAAAAGCCTTCATTTTTCCTGACCCGGTTGATTCAAGTTCGCTTTTTAATCTTTCAAATTTGTTCATAAAGTTTTTTTTTAAGAGGCTACGCGATAGTGCATAGCCTCCATTTTTTATTGTTTTACAAAAATGGTTTTCAACTGGTCCACTACCTGACCATTACCCGACAAAGAGATCGTATTTATTTTTTCTGCGATCTTTTCAACGTATTCCATTTCTTTCAGTTTCAACAGCATGGCATTGTCTTCCATTAGTTTGGCCGTATTCAACAAACTTCGTGTGGCGGCTGTTTCTTCTCTCCGGGTGATGCTGTTGGCTTGTGCTTTCTTTTCAGCGATCAGCACCTGATTCATGATCTCTTTCAATTCGCCCGACAAGATAATGTCTTTGATACCGCAGGTCACTATTTCCACACCCAATTGATGGGCATTTTGCTGTGTCATGGCCAATACATCTTTGCTGATAGTTTCCTTACTTTCCATCAACTCGTCAAAGGTCAGTCTGCCCACAACTTCGCGGAGTGCAAGCTGTACCTGCACGTACAATTGTTTGTCAAAATCCTTGTGTTCGGCCAGTGCTTTTACAATATCGTTTACTTTATATTGTACATGGAAGTTCATTCGCAGTTGTGCCTTGTCTTTGGTCAGTATTTCTTGACCGTTCAGTTCCAGATTCATTTGCCGCATGTCTGTTTTTAGCACATGTAACACGGTAGCGTTATTGAAATAGTAGTATCGACCGGCATCAAGCACTTTTATCAATTCACCATCAGCAAACAACAAGCCTTTTTCGTGTACTTCTATCGTATATATGCGTAACAACGACTGCATTTCGTTTCGTGTCAGCAAGTAGCTATCAATATTGTCGGTGTTTTGATAATTCGACGTATCGATGATCTGGCAACTGCATTCATTTACACCTTTGAAGTAAAGATGGGTTCCGGTACTCAATACCTGTTTGAATAATCCGTTGACATACAGTAAACCGGCCTGCTGATCGTTGATGTCGACAACATGCAACAGCGATCGTAATTCGTCATGTTGCAATGCGATATTGATTTCAATATTCGGATAAAAGGCCATAGACATATCATAGACCACTACTTTTCTGAATAAAGGAATAAAATATTTGCCTTGGGTATACACTTTCAGGATATCGCCGTTTTTGTACGCGATACCGATTTGATTTGTGTAGATGTTTAACGTTTTCATATTTGTTGTTTTAAATGTTATTGAAGTTTGTCTCGTGTTTCATTGTTTTGCCTATAGTGGGGTGCCATGAACGACATTCATTGATTCAAAACGGAATATGGCTTGTTGTTCATTGTTACGCTGTTCCAGTTGGTTTGCTTTTTTTGATACTTCTTGAAAGCTTGCAAACAGGGGGACAGTGATCGGTGAACCGTCTGACATATTCAGGTTTCGATTCAATTGTTTACGCAGTGTAAGGC
>CAZFKA010000005.1:24131-44697 GCA_964519155.1 uncultured Bifidobacterium sp.
TTTGTGGAATGGATTTTGAGTCCATCGTGCGAGGATATCGCGTTTCTGTCAAACAGCGCAGGATTCGAACCTGCGTTCAGCGGAAATTCAGATGAATTTCAATCATTAACAGTGATTTGCTTCCCCAGACAATTCCAATAAATCTCACATCAGCATATTGGTTCACAGCATGATCAATACTATAGCGTTATACCGAAACGCCTATCAGGGATGTGTATTTATTTTTCTTGCCTATTCCGTTTCCGGAATATTTTTCATCTTCTTTCGAAGCACTATTTTATAAATAAAGAGCTATTGTTGTTGTTGATGCAAAGATGATCATGTAACTGCGCAGTATACATGCGTACTTAAAAATAATTTTTAAAAATCCTTGAAAGTCAGGTCAGATCAGGAAAAAAAATGCAAAAAAAAAGAACGCGAATCGAATGCGCAGTTGTATTGCGTAGTAAATTTGGCCAAATAGGAAGCTATGGCTGTAAACAAACTTGCATTATTGCGTTATAAAACTTTGGATAAATGTTTGCAAAACCGTTTAAGGCGTTGGACACTCGAAGATCTGATCGAAGCGGTATCAGATGCCTTGTATGAACACGAAGGCATACATACGGGCGTAGGTAAACGCACCATTCAAGCCGATATACAAGTCATGCGAAGCGACAAGCTGGGCTACAATGCACCGATCGTGGTAAGGGAGCGGCGTTTTTATACCTATGAAGATAAGGATTATTCCATTAGTCAAGCACCGGTAAATCAGGCGGATCTGCAAAAGATGAAGGAGATCGTTGGCGTGCTCAAACATTTGAACGGATTCAATTATTTTGATGAAATGAGCGATATGATCACTAAGTTGGAAAACAATGTGCGTAAGACTGAAAATCACCGGGAGAATTATGTTCAGTTTGAAACCAATACCTTGTTGAAGGGTATTGAATGGATCAATCCGTTGTATCAAAGTATCATTCATAAACGCACTTTGCTGATCAATTATCAGTCTTTCAGAGCATCGCAATCGAAGCAGCAGATCTATTACCCCTATCTGTTGAAAGAGTACCGTAACCGCTGGTTTTTGATTGTGAAACCTGCTAAAAGCAATTACCTCATGACTTTGGCACTCGACCGGATCATTGACTTTCGGGAGTTACCCGACGAACGTTTTGTCAAGCATACGGGAGTTGATTTTGACCGGTATTTCAACGACCTGATCGGGGTGACCAAATCGGAGAAAGACCGTGCGCAGCAGGTGATCCTGCATATCGATAAGCCTAATTCACCTTACGTACTCACCAAACCGCTGCACAAGTCGCAACAAGTGTTAAAAGAAGACGAGACCGGTGTGATCATTCGCATCGATGTGGTCCTCAATTTTGAATTAGAAAGGGAGATAATGGGTTTTGGTGACAATGTAAAAGTTTTGGCACCCAAATTATTGGCAAGAAAGATATCTAAGCGATTGACTAACGCGGCAGCGAAATACACGATGGAAAACTAGTTTCCTAGTACTTCGCACTATGGTTTGCAGGGACGGTCTGAGGATGCAATACCAGCGTTTCCGGTGCGCGCTTTTCCGGGTCGCCAACCACTTCAAAAGAACAACTGACGGTCAGCCCGTTTTCATCGACGAGTTGTAAACGATGTTTTCCAATACCAGGATCGAGGGCTATTTGGTGAATCTGTGTCGTTTCGCCGATATACACCTCGTCGAGATGCCAGTAAATTTTTGCCTGATCATTTTTATGCGTAGCCTCAAATATCGTTTTCCCGCGTGTTTCGTCAAATTGTACCGGTATCAAAATCTTCGTCCCGTTTTTGGGATACACCAAACACATCGACCGATCTGCAGCCCCTGCCTGGCAACCTGGTTTGAATGACGGCAAGTTTTTAAACGACGGATGATTGCGTTTGTAGTATTTTTCCATCAAGGGAGGGAGTACAAAATATTTTTCGGTCAGCATATTTTGTATTGCTTCGCAATCACTGTCAACCCTGAACATTTTTGTTTTATCTACCTGTACTGCTTTATGAAAAGGACATGCTGTAGTTTGCAAACAAGGCAGTGGAATAGAGGACGTATCAATATGTTCGCAAAATGCGGAAGCCCTGTATCCGCTTTCACGACATAAAGCCGTCTTTGTCATCTGCTGATCAGGAATCGCAAACCAATGTTGCGTCGCGGGCAACATCGAGTAAAGATCAAACAACAAGGGTGCTGATGTTTTAATACCCACGAGACCTGTACGTCCCTCGCCGTCGGCATTGCCTGTCCATACACTCACCACATAATCGGGTGTAACACCAATGGCCCAGGCATCGCGATTGCCAAAACTGGTTCCGGTTTTCCAAGCAATTTTTTTACTGGTTTCAAAGGCTTTCCAGTTGCCCTCTTCATCGGGACGATTCAATTGAGTCATAGCATCGAAACAGGCATAAATGCAACCACGGTCCATAATGTTTCCGCTATTACAGGGAAGCTGATCGCGGAACAAGGTGATTCCCTGCGTTTTATCTCCGGCCAATGATCTTGCCATTTGGGTATATTGTGCGTTCAACTCCCATAACGAACATTCAGCTCCGCCAAGAATCAAAGAAAGACCGTAATGCGATGCACTGTGGTTGACCGACTTAAAGCCCATTGTTTTCAAGTCGTTGTGAAAGCGTGATAAGCCATAATCATTCAACAGTTTTACCAAAGGAATGTTCAAACTCCTCGCCAACGCTTCGTGCGCATGAACGGCCCCCTCGTATGTTTTGTTATAATTTTTTGGCGAAAAATGGCCATACTGTGCAGGGATATCTGCAATGAGGGTATAGGGTGTGATCAAACCACTTTCCATACATTTTTCATACAAAAAGGGTTTCAAAATACTGCCCGTACTTCTGGCAGCCTGAATACAATCAACCGCATTTGCGTGATCGTTAGTCGGGTGAGACGTATTGCCCGAGTAAGCCAGAATTTCGCCGGTTTTCACTGCGGTGATGAGTACGGCTCCATTATAAATTTTGTTCGCTTCTAAAAACGCTGCATGATTTTGTAGCAAGCTATTTACGCGTTGCTGAAGATTGAGGTCGATCGTACTGCGGATGATCTTACCACTCTGCCCGTTTTTGATGACGTATTGCAATAAGTGTGGGGCAACTTGTGGCAAAGGCAAAGGCTTGTCGGGCAAAGGTTCGGCCAGGGCCAGCCAATATGTGCTGCTGTCTATTTTTTTTTCGCGACACAATGTTTGTAGCAGTCTGTTTCTTTTTATGCGTAAGCGCTCATGGTTTTTTCCCGGATAAATTAATCCCGGCGCATTGGGTAACACGGCCAATGTAGCACTTTCAGCCCAACTGAGTTGAAAGCTGCTTTTGCCAAAGTACCGCCATGAGGCACTCTCCAGGCCTACAACATTATTGCCAAAGGGAGCATGTGAGGCATACAGATTCAGAATTTTCTTTTTTGTAAACCGGCATTCGAGTCGGGTAGCCAATATCATTTCCAGTATTTTTTCACGAAAAGTACGTGGTGGATTTTTACGCATCAATCTGATCGTTTGCATACTGATCGTGCTGGCTCCGCTTTTCACTTTCCCCTGCTTGATATTCTGATAAATGGCGCGGCAAACACTTTTTGCGCTTACGCCAACATGGGAATAAAAGTGCCTGTCTTCGAACTGCAACAAACAGGTTTCAAATTTTTTCGGAATACTGTCACTTTCAGGAAAACGCCACTGCCCGTCTTTTGCAATTTTGGCTCCGAGCAACTCATCTTGTCTGCTGAGTAATACAGTGGCATAATCATCGTCGAATAATTTTGCAGGCAGGGCATTCGCGTACCAAATAAGCAATGGCAACGCGATTGACGCCAATATTTTCTTTCCAAAGGATATTTTTTTCAGAAATGTGCAAATGGTTTTCATAAGGTAAAACTACCCCTGTCTTTTATGTTCGGTGGTTCACTTTATTAATCGAGGTCTTTTTTGTGATAGGCGTGTAGTATTTTTGGGAAAGTGAAAATCTTCGGTTTCCTTTTGTTTTTGGCGATAGCTGTTCCGGCGTCTGCGCAGCAATTCAATTTTAGAAATTATTCTGTCAAGGAAGGGGTGGCGCAATCACAAGTGTATTGCCTGTTGCAGGATAGTCGGGGCTATTTGTGGCTGGGAACCCGTGGCGGTGGACTTTCCCGATTTGATGGCATTAGTTTCAGAACATTTACCACTAAGGACGGATTATCGAATAATTATATTTTATGTATACGGGAAGATGCCGCACACAATTTATGGATCGGGAGCAACAACGGACTGAGCAAATACAATGGGCTCGCTTTTACCAATTATTTTCCCGCCGGTGAAGGGAGTGTTCAAATCAATGAGATCGATTTCGACAGTCAACAGCATTTATGGCTGGCCAGCAATCGGGGCTTATTGTACTTCGATAATAAAGAATTCAATAATATTTCGACACGTATGCAGGACAAACAACGCAATGTTCTTTCCGTACTGGCCATCAATGACGGAAAGATTTTGTACGCGAATGCAAACGGACTCTTCACTTTGTTGAAAACCGGTCAGGGCTACGAAGTTAATTTAAACAAAAGTGTGCAACAGATTAATTGTATTCGAAGAGATGCGAAAGGAATGATTTGGCTTGGCACCTACGGAACAGGGGTGTTTCTAGGCAATGGCGAGCAATTTATGCCCGTACCGGCGGATAAAAGATGGAGAAATAGTGTGGTGTGGAATATCAATTTCGACCGGAAAGGTCATGCGTGGATATCGACACTCAGCGAAGGTATTATTGAATATAATCCGGAAACCCATACGGCAAATATTTTAACCGAACAGGAAGGACTCAGTAACAATCATGTACGGTGCATGATACAGGACCAGAGTGGTAATTTTTGGTTTGGCACCTCAGGCGGTGGTGTGAGCAATTATTTTGGAAAAGTATTTACCCACTTCGATAAGAGCAATGGGCTAGGCGGAAATTTTGTTTATAGCATTTTCAAGGACAGCCGGAAAAGACTTTGGATCGGTACGGCTAACAAAGGACTGACCAAATGTGAAAATAGCGTGTTTACACCGGTAGATGCTGCCCATCAATTTGCGGATGTGAAAGTGAAAGCGATCGGCGAAGACCTGTATGGGAATCTTTATTTGGGTACCGACGGCAATGGATTATACTTTTATCACGACAGTATTTTTGACAATTTGGCTAAACTGAAGCAGCAGTATATCAAGAGTATTGTAAGAGATCAACACGGTATGATGTGGGTGGCTGCAGCCGGAAACGGCATTTACACAATTGAAGCAACCAAAGGCAGCAAGGGAAGTAATTTGGTGATCAATAATTTGAACGAAGCGACAGGTTTGGTACACAATCGTGTAAATGTACTTCATTGCGACAGCATTGGCCGGATATGGTATGGCACAGAAAACAATGGTATCGCCTGTGTGGGCACTGACATTCATTTGACAAGCAAATCAGGCTTGCCTTCGGATGCGATCAGGAGTCTTACAGAAGATAAATTTGGTGTGCTGTGGATAGGAACGGCAGGAGACGGAATGGCGACGGTAAAAATCTATGAAAAGGATTTGGTGGTCGATAATAGTTATCGCGACAAACTCACGTCCAATAATATTTATTTAATGGCGGTTGATGCGAAGAATAATTTATTGGTCGGAAGTGAAAGTGGAATCGATTATGTCGAACTCAGCAAGGAAAGGAATATTGTATCGGTAAAACACTATAGCAAAGGGGATGGTTTTGTGGGCATTGAAACCTGCTTAAACGCTGTATGCGATAATGGTGACGGCACATTTTGGTTTGGTACCATCAACGGGTTGACAAAATATAATCCTTCGCATCTGGTAAAGAATGACAATGAAACCCGTACCGGCATTCAGGATGTTCGCTTGTATTATATTTCCCTCATCAAAACCAAATACAGGAAGTATGTCGGCGACTGGAATGCAGTCAAATACCTGAATCTACCATACAATCAGAATCATTTAACTTTCGATTTTCTCGGAATCAATTTCAGTAACCCGGATGCCGTAAGGTACCGGTGGATGCTGGAAGAGTTTGATAGAGACTGGTCACCACCGAGTACACAACGCACGGTTACCTACAGCAATATTCCTCCGGGCGACTATGTTTTTAAAGTGATATCGTGTAACGAAGACGGTGTTTGGAATAAAACACCGGCGAGTATCAACATAGCCATTCGCAAACCTATTTGGCTGGAGTGGTGGTTTATGATCGCCGGGAGTTTTCTTTTACTGGCATTGATCGGGCTTATATTCAGACAACGGGAAAAGAATTTCAAGCAAAAGGCGAAAGAACAACGAGAGAAGATTTTATTGGAAAAGGACCTGATTGAACTTGAACAAAAAGCTTTGCGTTTGCAAATGAATCCTCATTTTATTTTTAATGCCTTGAATTCGATTCAAGCGCAGATCGGGACCGACAATGAGCAAAATGCGCGCTATTATTTAGCCAAATTTTCGAAATTGATGAGGCAGATACTCGATAATTCACGACATAGCCGAATCACACTGCAAGAGGAAATTTCGATGCTGGAAAATTATTTGCTGGTAGAAAAATTTTGCAACAACAATATGTTCGACTACCAAATTCTGCTTTCGGAGAATCTTGAAACAGACTATATCCATATCCCGCCCATGATGTTGCAACCTTTTGTTGAAAATGCAATCAAGCATGGGATGAAGTATTTGAACGGAAAGCAAGGCTTGATTAAAGTTGAATTTTCGGCAAATGAGCATGAACTGATCTGCACGGTTACCGATAATGGAATTGGACGAAAGAAATCAGCCGAATTAAATCAGCAAAGCCGGGAAGCTTATCACCAATCGATGGCTTTGACCGTAACCGAAGAAAGATTAAATTTGTTGCATGAGCAAACAGCAGGCGGTCATATTGTAATTACCGATCTGTACGATGACCATGGAGTGGCTTGTGGAACGAAAGTGGTAGTGAGCATTCCTATAAAATAAATCAACAAATGATCAAGGCCATAATTATCGATGATATTGAACATGCCCGAACAACTTTAAAAAAAGACCTGAGAGTTTATATTAACGACATCGAGATCATCGGCGAAGCCGGTGGCGTGATCGAAGGGGCGAGGCTATTGAAAAAAATTCAACCGGATATTCTTTTTCTTGACATACAAATGCTGGATGGCAGTGGTTTTGATCTATTGGATATTTTACCGGAAATCAAATTTAAAATCATATTTATTACTGCAAGTGACGCACATGCTATCAAAGCGTTTCGATATGCAGCGATCGATTATTTACTCAAACCCGTTGACCCGGACGAGCTGATGGCCGCGATTGACAAATACAGATCGCAGCATACAGACGAAAATGTGAGTTACCAACTGTTGCGCGAAAACCTCGGAAATCAGCACAAGCCCCATACAAGACTTGCGCTGAATTCGCAGGAAAAAATTCATGTGGTGAATATTGCTGATATCGTTCGTTGCGAAAGCAAAGGGAATTATACTGAATTTTATTTTAAGACGGATAAAAAGCTGATCGTCACTAAAACCCTGAAGGAATATGAAGATCTGCTCGCACCGCAGGGTTTTTATCGGGTACACCAGTCACATCTGATCAATACCGGTTGTATCAAGGAGTTTGTGAAGAGCGATGATGAACTGCTGATGAATGACCAGTCGCGAATCCCGGTTTCCACCCGACGTAAAGCGGAAGTGATGAAGATGTTGGAGGAACTATAATACTTCATCCTGCCGTTAACGCGGAAAATGAATTCAACGGAGCTTACTGTTTAACTACTTCTACCCAGGCTCCTTTCGTATTGGCATGTACCGAATTATCGTACATCGCTTCGCTGTAGAATCCGGGCATATAAAACCGTCCGATATATGTGGCATTCAGTTGGATGGTCACCGTGATGGCTTCGTTTTCCTTTAAGTCGAAATACGAATAAACCCGGTCGTCACGAATGTCCTGATATCGGGTAGTATTTGTCCTGTTGTCGTCGTTCAATCGACTGTGGAGTATTTCCCAGCCATCAGGGAATAATTGGTTCAGACACAATTCTTTCCAGACGCCATTTTTACCGGTGTTCCTGATCGTTGTCATCACATAAAAATCAGTACCCTGTTTGATCGACAAGGGATTGATCACTTCGTTTTGCCTATTTTTGAAAACGCATTGCATGCTGATCTTGTTTTGGGTCACCGTTGTATCGCCCATCAATGGCACACCCCGGGTGAGTACCTTAACGTATAGCCGGGCAGTACCTTTGTTGGTGATTCGCCACATAGCAATATTTTTAATTTCTTTTTCGCTGAAGTGCAGCTGCATCTGAGTCTTTGGTGTTTGCATCCCTAAGGGGCTGTTGTTATTCAGTTGGCAGGCGATTTTGATTGGAGAAGGTTTACTGAGTCCGTAGTATTCTGTAACGGCGAGCAGGCAATAGGCGGTTTCTTGTGTAGTCAACCATTGGTCACTATTCAAACTGACGCGTATATGGTTGATCAATGCTTCATTGGCCGACTGTCCAACTATTTTACTGCAAGCCAGCAGCATGATCGCTTTGTCGCGCAATGTAGAGCCATAACCCTCAGACTGTTCACGATAATCAGGTATGCGGATATCGGGATATAGCAAGAGTTTTTTCGCCACTTCTGTTTGTCCGAGGCATTGGTAAGCCAGGGCAAGTTCGGCTGTAGCCGCCGGGGAGAGTTTATTTTCTTCACGCAATTTATTCATTGAGCCGAGATCGGCATTGCCACTTAATGCCAGCGTATACAATCGGTAGGCCTGAAGCATTTCGTTTGTTTCATTTCTGGCGAAATATCCATTTTGATGAGTCCATTTTTTTGCAGTCTGTGTTTGGTATTTTATCCAACGTGATTTGACAGTGGCGGGCACGGCATATCCCTGTTTTTCCGCTTCGAGCAAAAAGTGACCTGCATAGTTGCTACCGAATTCGCTGGCCTCTTGTTCGCCCGGCCAGTATGAAAATCCCCCGTCGGTAGTTTGAAAAAGCTGTATACGTTGAATCGCTTTTTTTATATTTCGCGTGACAACGTTTTGCTGGCTGTCACTCATCTCCTGCAGGCGCGACAGGTATAATTGCGGGAATGCGGCAGAAGTTGTTTGCTCGATACAGCCATGCGGATACAGCATCAATTCGTTCAATCGCTTATTGATATTGAGTGGGGGGATATTCGCTATTTCGATCGTTGCTGAGTTAGTACCTTCTATATTTTTAAATAGAATTTCAGTATTGGCCGATTGGTTGGGGTCAACGATAAATTCTTTTGATTCGACCCGAACGGGATTGGGCATTCGCACATCGAGTTCAATTTCCTGATAGGCGGTTTCACTGCCGCTTGTGGCTTTTATTTTCACCCGACCGATACCTGTTTTGCCCGCTACCCGCAAGGGGAAATGAACAAGTTCGTCGCCTGTTTTCGTGAAATGAATATGTTGTTGTTTTGCCCCGGTGAGTTGGAGCAAGTCGTTGACTGCAACTTCTATCTTTACGTCTTTCACATTTTCTTTCATCGCGAAAATGTCAACCGGTAAACTTAGAGTTTCAGTCGGTGTGAGTACACGGGGTAGGGTAGCCAATACCATCAGTGGTTTTTTCACTGCAATCGTTTTTTCTGCTTTACCATACGCACCTTCCTGCTGGGCAACCACCATCACCCTTACACTTCCAACATAGTTGGGGATATTGATCTGATGGGTCGCTTTTCGACCGGCTTCGAGTGTAAACGGGCCGACAACAGTGACCATAGGTTTAAAGCTGTTTGCTTTGGTCGTGTTGGTTCCATCAGAATAGCCGTCGCCACCGATACTCAATAAGTGATCAAGCCGGCCGCCATAGGCACCGATTACATTGTCGTACAGATCCCAGGTTTTTACACCTAATGCTTCTTTCGCATAAAAGGTTTCCCAGGCATCGGGTGTTTTGAACCGTGTTAAGTCAAGCAATCCCTCATCGACCATCGCAAGGGTATAAGTCATCTTTTTTCCTCCAGCTTCCTGTACGGTAATATTTGTTTTCGACTCCGGTCTGATTTCTTCTGCCATACTGATCACAGGTTGCAGATGGGTTTTGATATCGTCTACCTGTATCGGTACGATGCCGTAGAGCCTGATGGGCAAATCGTTGAGGGTATTGGCATGCGGTTGTATCAGAGTTACATGTAAATACACGTTCGGGCTCATGTCAGCAGTGCACGTAAATTCAAAGCGGGTTTCGCCTTTCGTGGTATTGGTCCAATAAGTTTGCAATACTTTATTTCCTTTTTCAATGCTGATCAAAGCCTTGCCATTGCTCGCTGAGGGAATGATCATTTTCACCTGCTCACCTTTCGTATACTTTGTTTTGTCGCACGAAAAGTTCAACATATGGGCATTTTCTGCTGTACTGCTGCTGCCACCCGACCAGCCGGGTTCGTCGAAGCAAACGACTGCTCCTGTTTCATGCCCGCCAAGCTCGTCGCTTATCACCATGAGGTAACGGGCATAATGGGACTCAGGGGCTTTAAATGCAAAGGTTGTTTGCCCTTTGCTGGTTCTGATGAGAGAATCCATTACGACAATGGTACTGTTTTTCGACAGCCAAGCGCTGGCATCGTCTTCATGGGTTTCGTACCACCAACGCCATTCAATTTTGTATATTTTCAAATGAAGTTTCTCTGCGCTTACGGCGTCACCTTTATTATTGACGCTGACCACCGAAAAAGTATATGCTTTGTTGATGTCAAGCGCATGATTGAAATTTTCGCTCTGCGGTATTTGTAGGCCTATATACGTATCGAAAGGAGAGTACAGTACTGATTGTTTGTCTATGCTGAAATCTCCACCTTCTTCAAAAACCTTGGTAACAAAATGAGCTTTCAACATACCGGCAGCCTGTTGCCCGATTCCCAGATTGCAGGGAATGTTTGCTTGTCCGCGTTCACTTAAGGCACTGTCGAATACCACTATATCTTGGCCGGAAAGTGTGCGAACCGGTGAGTGAAATGTATAGTTTGGAAATTTTTGAAACTTTGTTTCCGTCTGGGTCAATGATACGCTTACATTGGCTTTTAGGTTTTTTGCGTCAGCGCCATGCAGCCATCTGGCCTGCAGTTGAATCAGGTTGTTTTCGTTGTTTTCTTCAATAATTGAAGGGGCATCGATATTAATTTTCAAACGATTGGGCTTCACGGTTTCCACATGAAATGATTTGGAAAATTCACTGTTGCCGACTTTCACACGACCGGTATAAGTGCCGGTAGGCGATTGCGGTGTGGTGGCTGTGCGGAAGTCATAGGTATGATGCGTGTGATTTGTGCTTGACGTCTGATATACGATATTCCCTTGCGGGTCGCTTAGTTCGAAAGACACCGGATGCTGGTCTGGCAGTTGGTGTTCTTTGTCTTCTAAAATAAAATAGATAAACATACTGTCGCCCGGTCGCCACACCCCCCGTTCGGCATAAAGAAATCCTTTGATTCCTTTTTTGATCTGCTCACCATCGATGTCAAATTTACTGAGTGCATTGGCGTTTCCATCCAGCAATTTCATATAAGCTCTCTGTCTGCCATTTTTGGCAACCATCAAAAAAGGTTTTTCTTTTAAAAAGAGATCCAATTTGCCATCTTGGTCGCTTGTACCACCCGCTATCAATTGTTTAGTGTAATCAAAGAACTCGATACGGGTATTGGGCATGGGCTCGGTAGTGATCATATTGCTCACAAAAGAATGGGACATTTTATTTTCATCGAGTTTAAAGACCAAGCCAATATCAGATGCGAGAATATTACGGCTGACGGCTTTGCCATGATAGTAGCTGTTGTCGCAGGGTGTATAATTGTCGCCATAATCTTCCCAGGTTTCGTAGTCATCAAACTGGTTATCGTTCCAGTTGTCTTCATCCCAACCATCATTTTCCATATTGTTATCCGTTTCCACAATCACCGTTTCTTCTTCCATTTCGTTTTCATTTTCGCTTGTAGCATCACAGGCATAAATAGCATCTTCTTTTTCAAATTTGATCGATACACGATAAATACTACCCGGATCGGGATTGATCATTTTGCTCAAATCGATCACATGATCATTCCATTGGCTCAAATCTCTTTTGTGGTAATCGAGTTTGAGTTTTTTTTCAGCCACAATTTTCCCAACTCTTGTCAGTCCATCACTACCGTTTAAATCGTTTACCTGAAGAAATTGGTGAACATTATTTTCAAAAATTTTAATCACCCTTACTTCAACAGATTTTAAGTTTATTGTTTCAAACGGGAAGATCAGTCCTTGAGAATTGGGCAGAATGCTGCCCTTGCCTTTTAGCCGTACTGCAGGTTTGGCGGGAAAAAATTCCAACTCCGTTTTGTAGGCGTTCTTCATCTTATACCCTTTGCAGTTTTTGATTCCTGTGCCGATATGTAGTGTTTTCAGGCCGGTAATTCTGTCAGCCAAAAACACTTTTACTGTATTGTTTTCTATGGCAAAGCTGAGTTTTTCAGTTTCTGAAAGTGTAACTATACCGTTGAGATTCTGATTGGCCAACAAGGATTCAGAAAATTCGACTTCTATAAATTGCTGGTCTTCATCCACTACTTTTGCTTGCAATATCTGGTAATCGCCCAGCGCAGCCACTTTGAGATCCTGCGATCCGAATTCCTTTGCGCCGATCTTTTCGCCGTTCCAGTGGATCTGCAGGTTTTTTTCGACCTCGGTTTTGCGAATGCTGTCGATGTAAAAACGGTATTCATTTTCGCCGTAGCTATAGGGTTCAATTTTCGTCGTAAGTGCTTTGCCTCCGTACTTAGCGGTGATCAGTGCTTTGAGTTTGCTTGTATCCTCTTTGTCTGTCGTTTTAATTTTACCTTCCAATCGTTGCCATTCAATATTGTAAGAATCTAAATTGCGCAATCCATCGACAGTAACATAGAGATGTTGTTCGTAGGTAGAAAATTGAAACCTGAACTTTTCCAGATCGTCTTCTACTTTTTTGAATTTGTACAGTTTGAAACTACCATTATAGAAAGTTGCATGATCGAGTGCTTGGTCAGGAATGAATTCAATCGTGCGGTCGTTTACCCACACGGCATGACCTTTGATGGCGGGTTTAAATGAAAAGGCATCTTTGAGCAAAGTGCTATCGAGTTTGCCTTGTGCATTTTTTTCTGGTGTATTGGCCAGTTCCACTTTTATATGTTCGTGTGTACTGAGCATACCGGCCGTATAGCCCGAAATATGGGCAGCGAAGCGGGGGTCGACAGGGATGATTTTGTGGGCAGGTTTGCAGGCTGACATACAAATGATCAGTAGGCTTGCAATGAGTTTGAATGTTTTTGAGCGGTACATTTTGATTAAATTGTACCCCAAAGTTCATCGGTGTATCAGGCGGGTCGAGAGGCTTTGACCAAGCGTTGTCAGTTTTTGATTAAGTGCAGTGAATGAAACAACAAGTGCACAAGCCGCTTCAGGTAGGATTGCGTGAAAACGGAAATCGGCGCTTGTGTTGGCTCGGTCGATAGTCTTTATTGCAAATTATTTTTCTTTTTGCGACTGCCAAAAAGCGTCTGTAAGCTAAAAGCTGCCCGGTACCTCAACATCGGCTTTATCACCGCGTAAAAATCTGAAACGTTTGCGCGCTGCATTAACAAAAGTACTGCCGGGATACTGAATGATCAATTGTTCGTACAAGCGTTTGGCTTCATCTTTATTGCTAAAGAAATTTTCATTGATATAAGCGAGATTATACAACGCATCATCTGCCAATACATCATCGGCATAGGCTTGTGTGATCTTTTGCAATTGCATGGCGGCCTCACTATAATCCTGTTTTTTGTAAGCAATATTCGCTCTTTCCATTAAGATATCATCCTGCAGCGGATGTTTGGGAAACATCACTTCGATACTGTCGAGTGTCAGTAAAGCCTCGGCATCTTTATTTTGAAATTCCAACAGGTCTGCCCGGGCAAACATCAACAGGGGAGTAGTATTGCTGTCGGCAATCGGATTGTTTTCGGTAATTAATACCGACAAATTCAAGGCATCATTTGCAATCAATTCTGAAGTAGAGGCTTTCAGTACATCCAATTGGCCTTGTGCCCATACGAAATCGCCTGTGTAATACGATAGCTTTGCATTTTTGAAACGTGCTTCTTCGCCCAGCATATCACTTTTAAATTCTTTGTCGACTTGTGAGTAAAGCAAGGTGCTTTCCCAGATATCGTTACGCACCAGTTCGTAGCCACCCATTTCCAATTTGCAACGTCCTTTGAACACCGCGTCGACATTATTGGCTTTGGTCACCTCGCGCAATAGTTCGATAGCTTTATCTACGCGATGCGCATAACGTGCTTCCAACTCGGCATATTCCCTGATGGTTTCACGACGACGGTAAGCAGGATTGTCGGTGAGAAATTTTTCATACGCGTCCGCTATTTTTTGAACATCGTCAGCGGTATAGTGCGGGTTAAATTTCAACTGCTCTTTCATACAGGTGAGTTTTTCGCCAGAAGCTAATATGTAATAAGGCTCCTCAGGCCCCTTAGCAATCACAAAATCGTAGGCAGACAAAGCGGCATTAAATTCCCTCTCCCGTAAGGCGAGACGGGCAAAGCCCAATGCGCGACGACCCTGCTCTTTAAAGCGGTCATCGATGGCGCGGATTTGGGTGAAAGCGTTTTCGTAATCGTGTTGTTGTAAGTAAAGCCAGGCGAGCAGATCGGGATACGCAACGATATCCGGATTAGCACCGGCCCTTTTCTGTATCCGTTTTCTGAAATTCTCCATTTTTTCCTTAGTATCAAACATGCGCTGAAAAGCCGATTTCACTTCCTCAGCTTTTTCTGATCTTGAAATATAAAGATCAAGTAAACTTTCGATCGCCTTTTCGCTGTCACCCTTTTTGTCGTATAGCAAGGCCAGTTCTTCGGCGTAGAGATAGGGATTTTCCTGCGCAAAGCCCTTTCCTTTTTCAAAGACGGCTATGGCTTGTTCGTACATCTTTTCCTGTTGAAACAAACCCGCCGTTTTTCTGATCTCCTCATCATTGGGTTTGATGTCGCTGACTAATTTATTAAAAAGCTTATTGGCTTTCTTTTCGTCGCCTTGCAAACGATATAATGTGCCGAGCAGAAAGGTATACTTGATGTTTTTGTCGTCTGTTTTCAAAAGTTGTTTCAGTACTTTATCGGCACCTTTATAATCTTTCATGGCCACCAGGCATTCGTAGTAGGCCATTTGAATGTTTTCGTCCTTTTCGTTATACTGAGCCAATTGTTGATACACCGACAGGGCTTTTTCAAACTCGCCATTGCGAAAATATTGTTTTGCTACCTGCTCGAGCTGGTCCTGTGCAAATAAAAGGCCGGTACAGAGGAGCAAGGAAAAAACCAGTATCGCTTTCTTCATATCGTCAAATATCAGACTTTTTTGGGTTCTGCAGGCCGAATGATTTTTGAAACTTTTTGTTGAAATGCTGAATTTTCGATTTTTAACTATTTATTAGAGTAATCACTGCCCGAAACGCAGTACTTTCGGTGATATGTGAAAAAATAATGATCGAATCAGTTGTTTCGGTCAGATTCAATTCATATATTAGTATTCTGCTTCATCTTGGGGCGGATCCTATGGGGGGATTTAAAGAAAACAAGATACATCTTTATGGCAAAAGTTAAAAAGGCAGCGAAGGTTGACCTTAAAAAAGCGTTACTTGAACAGTTTGGATTTACACAATTCAAAGACGAACAGGAAGCAATTATCAGTAGTATACTCAGTGGAAAAGACACCTTTGTGATCATGCCGACGGGCGGAGGAAAGTCGTTGTGTTATCAGTTGCCGGCATTGGTGAGCGAAGGCATTGCCATTATTGTTTCACCCCTGATCGCCTTGATGAAAAATCAGGTGGATCTCTTGCGCAGTTACAGTGATGTAGAAAACGTGGCGCATTTCCTGAATTCTTCGCTGAATAAGGGACAAATCAAAAAAGTAAAAGAAGATCTGCTGGGTGGCAATACCAAAATGCTGTATGTAGCTCCTGAAACCCTGACCAAAGAAGAAAATGTCGACTTTCTGAAAGAACTGAAAATTTCATTTGTCGCCGTCGACGAGGCTCACTGTATTTCGGAATGGGGGCATGATTTCAGACCTGAATACCGCAAAATCCGCGACATTATCAACACCATAGATCCTAAACTCAATATCATCGCATTGACGGCCACGGCTACACCCAAGGTACAAGATGATATCAAAAAAAATCTGGGATTGGTAAAACCCAATGTATTCGTGTCTTCATTTAACCGAAGCAATCTTTATTATGAAATAGTGCCTAAAGGCAAAAAAGATCAAACGGTAAAACATATTGTCAAATTCATTCAGCAAAACCGGAACAAAAGCGGTATTATCTATACCTTAAACCGCAAAACGACCGAAGATCTGGCCGAAATATTGGTTGCCAATGGCATCAGTGCCGTGGCCTATCACGCTGGTCTCGATAGTAAAACCCGTGCCGATCGTCAGGACCAGTTTTTGATGGAAAAAGTGGATGTGATCGTAGCGACTATCGCTTTTGGGATGGGTATCGACAAACCGGATATTCGCTTTGTGATGCATTATAATATTCCGAAATCGATTGAAAATTATTATCAGGAAACAGGACGAGCCGGTCGTGATGGTTTAGAAGGGAAATGTCTGCTGTATTTTTCTTACAAAGACGTACAAAAGCTTGAACACCTGATGCGTGATAAGCCCCTTACCGAAAGAGAAATGGGTGGGCAACTGATCAGCGAAACCGTTGCATATGCCGAGAGTGCGATCTGTCGTCGTAAGGTTTTACTGCATTATTTTGGCGAAGAGTATAATGTGAGTTCATGTAACAATATGTGCGACAATTGTTTGCACCCGAAAGAGAAGATCGAGGTGAAGGATACCATTTTCACTGCCTTAGAAACCATCAGACAGGTAAAAGAAATGTTTGGTATCGACTATGTGATTAACGTGATCCTGGGCCGGATGAATACCCAGATACAGGCATACAAACACGATAAACTGAAGTGTTTCAGTATGGGGGCACATTTTCAAATGGACGATCATTTTTGGTATTCGTTGTTACGCCAAATGATGGTGGAAGGACTGATTCGCAAAGACATTGAAGAGTACGGTTTGTTGAAGTTGACTGATAAAGGAAAAGCCTTCCTCAAAAAGCCTTATTCGCTGAAACTGTCACTCAATCATAAATTTGAAGATGCTGAAGGCGACGATGATGAAGTATCCGGTGCGGCGGGAGGTGGCAGTGCAGCGCTCGACCCTGTATTGTTACAAATGTTGAAAGATCTCCGCAAACAGGTTGCCCAGCAACAGAATGTACCGCCATTTGTAGTTTTTCTTGAAAATTCGCTGGAAGATATGGCGACCTGTTATCCCACAACCATGAAGGAAATGGAAAATATTGCCGGGGTCAGCAAAGGGAAAGCCTTGAAATACGGTCGCAAGTTTGTGGAGCTCATCGCGAAATATGTGGAAGAAAACGAGATCGAAAAGGAAGATGAGTTTGTGATGAAAAGTGTGATCAATAAAGGAGGCTTGAAAGTATTTATTATCCAAAATATCGATAAAAAAATACCCCTCGATACGATTGCCCGTATGAAGGAAATTCAAATGCTTGATTTGTTACAGGAAATGGAAACGATAGTATCGAGTGGTACCAAACTCAATATCGATTATTGTATAAACGATTATGTGGATGAATACGACCAGGAAGACATGTATGATTTTTTTCAAAGCAGTGAAAGTGGAAATATCGAAGAAGCTGTTGATGTATTGAAAGAAAACAATATCAGTCAGGAGCAGTTCAGGCTGATGCGTATAAAATTCATGAGTGAGTACGCCAATTAATTGTACCCGATACGACTAAAAAAATACTTGGCAGATTGCGGATTATGATTATTTTTGCAGTCCTTTAAAAAGGAAACGTTTTTAACCACTTAGACGGAAAAAGACAAAAAGCAATAGGTGCGGTAGCTCAGTTGGTAGAGCAAAGGACTGAAAATCCTTGTGTCGGGGGTTCAATTCCCTCCCACACCACTTCTAAAATAAAGCCTTTCAGAAGAAATTCTAGAAAGGCTTTTTTAATAGGTACAAGGCAGGTACAACAATTTTTCTTTTGAAATGATGCGTAATGTGTGGTATCCTATAAGTTGTAGTATCTCTCAGCAATAGATAAATAGGTTTGTGCCACTTCAGATAAGAGACATTTGCATCCTGTGCTGAATTTGATCATTGCACCTAAATTTGAGTTATCCTTCTACGCATACATTAGTTAGAAAAAAGGATAGTAAAAGGGCGAGGGAAATAGTATTGCACTTAATTAATACGTAATTTATTTACCACATTTTCCATGCGCAAATTAATAAATGCCACGAGCGTTTTAAGCGGTATTGATGATCTAAAAGTGGGTGAGGCTGTTTGAAAAGTTGTTGTAGCATAATGAATGAACACTTCTTACCGAAAAAAATCTATCCTTCAGTGTTCTAACGTTCCCATATACCCCTGCAATAAAATGGTCGCGCTGATTTCATCAACCAGGGCTTTGTTTTGCCTCGCTTTCCTGCTTAACCCGGCATCAATCATGGTCTGAAAAGCCATCTTGGAGGTGAACCGCTCATCGAATGGAACAATGGGCAGTTGAGGGAAGACTCGTTTAAATTGCGCGATGAATTTTTCTACCAGGGGTGTGGCATCGGTATCCTGATTTTTCAAAGATTTCGGTAAACCGATGATCACCACTTCGACAGACTCCTGCGCAAAATAATTTTTTAAAAAGCTGATCAGTTGCGGTGTTTCCACCGTGGTGAGGCCATTCGCAATGATCTTCAGAGGATCGCTGACGGCCAAACCTGTCCGCTTTTTTCCGTAATCGATCGCTAATATCCGGGGCATAAGGTTCGAAGGGTAGGAGTTGTAATAAAAATCATTATCGCATAAAAATGGAGAGGATAACAAAAAAAGCAAACACCAGACTCGCAATGCCGTTTGTGGTGCCAAATGCCAGATTTACTTTGCTGATATCATTGACCTTTACAAGGGTATGCTGAAAAAATAGCAGGCCGGTAAACACAGCCGAGCCGATATAAAAATATACGTTATGCATATACTGAATAGCAAGTATCGCCAGTAAAACCGTTGTCAACACATGGAGAAAATTGGAAAAATAAAGGGCGTTTTGTCTACCCAGCAATACCGGTATTGATTTGAGTCCGTTAGCTCGGTCAAACTCCTCATCCTGTAAGGCGTATAATATATCAAAGCCGCTCACCCAAGTCAACACAATAAGAGAAAACAAGATCGGCACGGCGCTGAAATGACCGGTGACAGCGAGATAAGCACCGACGGGTGCCAGAGATAATCCGACCCCCAACACGAGATGGCAAAGCGGTGTAAATCGTTTGGTATAACTATAAAATAAAATAATAAATAAAGCGACGGGTGCCAGTAAAAAGCAAATGGTGTTGATGAAAAATGTACAAGCCAGAAACATCAGACTGTTGAATATCACAAATAAAAGCGCATCCTTTTTTTTGATCACACCGGCCGGAATTTCCCTGACCGCCGTCCGTGGATTCAATTTGTCGAACCGCTCATCGATATACCGGTTGAAAGCCATCGCGGCACTTCTGGCAAAAATCATACATAGGATGACGAGTACAAGCAAGGCCCAGGCACCTAAGCGGAGATCGAACAAGGCAAAGGCAACCGTAGACTGTGGTACAGATACTTCATGGTAAGCGGTGAAAAAGCCGATCAGGGCGAAAGGCATGGCAAAAATAGTGTGGCTGAATTTGATCAGCGACAAATAATGACCAAGAGTTTTGCGAATCGACACAGCGTAATTTTTTGTGGCAAAGGTAAAGCGGAAATCAGCGCAAATGCTCGCGACGCGATTTATTGTTTTAAATTTTGCAGTTTCACCGACTGATCCAATTCATCATCAAGACCCATATCATACGAAAAGCCATAGGCCAGCCAGGTGTCTTTCGGTTTATAAAATTTAAACACAAAACGCACGGGTTGTCTTTCATATTTGACCAGGTAAGTGTACACCACCAAAGCGCCACCCCCTATCTCTTTTTTGGTGATAAGCGCTTGTCCGCAAAATTTGCCAAAATAATCAGGCAAGGATTTGAAATTCGTTTTCAATTTGGCGATCTCGTCTTTGATATTGGTAACCCAAGGCATGTGAACATAAAAATCATCAATTACTTTGTCCGGTTTTTCGCTGACCAGTTCCTGAAAAAACTTATCGATAATCTGTTCCGGAGTGCTTTGGGCTTGTGCAAAGCTGCTAAAAGATAGGCAGCAGACAAAAAGGAATAAATATTTCATATTGTTCAAAGCTACACTTTAATACGACAATATGCCGAAGAATCTTTGGCAACCCATTTTGATTTTATGTCATGGAAGGAAGTCTGTAGGTTAATTTAATGAAATACCTGTATATTGAGGGAAAAAAAAGGTAAATCATGAAATCATTGATCAATAGCAGTTTTTCATTTATCATCGGATGCTGTCTGCTT
>CAZFKA010000006.1:0-4781 GCA_964519155.1 uncultured Bifidobacterium sp.
AATGCCGAGGGGTTTAACTTCAAGAATTGTACCGGTATAATAATTCAGTCCACGGGCCAAAGTAACGTCGATCCGGAACTTGTTGCAATTTTTATGAATATAGGTAAGTTCCGCTATGCCTTCGGACCCTATACTTGAATCAGCGAAGAGTTGTGTTAATTGTTGCAACGTCGCATTGTTGTCGCTGTTATTTTGTTTGAGGTCGAGATATTGGCGTACGGTATGTATCGCATGCTCGTCCAGATTTTTTTGAGCAAGTTCGTGCATAACGGCGTCAAGACTGGTTTTGTCGAGCTTGTCGATGGCTACAGTGATATCATTCATATACGCAGCGCCACCGCAACGTTCGGCCAATGCCGCCAGAATTTTGCGGTTGTTGATACAGATCTCCACACGAATACCTAATTGCGCAAAGACATTTTGATAGATGCTGATCAATTCCAATTCATTGACGAGACTTTTACTTCCCACCACATCGGCATCGCATTGTGTAAACTCTCGATAACGACCCCTTTGTGGTCGATCGGCCCGCCATACATTTTGTATCTGATAGCGCTTAAACGGCAAGGTGAGGCTGCCTCTATTCATGGCTACATATCGGGCAAAGGGAATGGTGAGGTCGTATTTCAAAGCCCGTTCCGTGAGTGTTTTTACATTTTTACCTTCCAGTATTTTTTCAAAATCAACTCTTGCCTGATCATGTTTCTCCGATCGTTCGAGTCCGTTGTTGAGAATTTTGAAAATGAGCTTATCTCCCTCTTCGCCATATTTACCCATCAGGGTGTCCAGATTTTCGAAGGCCGGGGTCTCAAGCGGTTCGAATCCGAACAAATCAAATTGCCGGCGGATCGTGTTGAGGATATAGGTTCTTTTCCGGACTGTTTCCGGGCCAAAATCTCTCGTTCCTTGCGGTAAGGTGGGTTTCATCGCGTTTTTTTGAATCGCGCAAAAATAATCAAATGCACTTAAACCACTTTAATATATATTTACAGTTCATTTTTACCTTGCTGTTTAAACATGAAACAACTCTTCGTCTTAATATTCCTTTTGACCGGTTTGCAGATCGCTTTTGCCCAGGCGCCGACCGGAATCGTTAAAGGGTTTGTATATGAAAAAGCCAATGGAGAACCCATTATTGGGGCCACTGTTTCGTTGAAGGATAAAAATAAGGGCACACAAACCAACATCAATGGTTTTTTTACTTTGTCGAAACTGGAGCCGGGAAATTATATATTGGTGATTTCGGCGCTGGGGTTTGAAAGTTATGAAAGGTCGGTGAAAGTGGAATTGGATGAACCCAATACCCAGAAAATTTATTTGGAGAAAAAAGCAAGAGAGCTGAAAGGGGTCAACATTTCGGCAAAGCGTGAAGATAAGATTTATGAAACCAAGGTGGGTATGACAAGAATCACACCGAAGGAACTTAAGATATTACCCAGTATTGGAGGTGAACCGGATATCGCACAATACCTGCAGGTAATGCCGGGGGTAATTTCCACAGGCGATCAGGGTGGGCAATTGTATATCCGAGGTGGTTCGCCGATACAAAATAAAATCTTGCTTGATGGCATGACCATTTACAATCCCTTTCATTCGATAGGTCTTTATTCAGTTTTTGAAACTGATGCCATACGCAGTGCAGATGTCATGAGCGGTGGATTTGGAGTTGAATATGGCGATCGTACTTCGGCCATTGTGAATGTGGTGACCAAAGATGGAAATAAAAAGCGAAATAGCGGAAAGGTAGCAATCAACCCTATACTTGCGAAAGTATTTCTAGAAGGCCCCTTGATAAAAGACCGCGAAGACAGCAATACATCGGTCACCTATATAGCATCGCTTAAACACAGCTATCTCAAAAGCTCATCGAAAGCTTTGTATGGCAGTTTCGGTGAACCTTATGCGACTAAATTACCCTATACATTTACTGATGCCTACGGAAAAATAAATGTGAGCTCAAGCAATGGCAGCAAGATCAACTTGTTTGGATTTAGTTTCAATGACAGGGTGAATTATCAAAATACCTCAGACCTTGAATGGAAAAGTTATGGCGGCGGAACCAATTTTATTCTGACCCCCGGTTTGTCGTCCTCCATTATTTCCGGAGGCTTTTATTATTCTGATTATAAAATCGGTCTCGAAGAAGCAGACAATCGTCCCCGTAAAAGCCAGATCAATGGTTTTGATGCCAATGTAAAAGTGACCACTTATTATGAAAATCACAGTGAACTCAACTACGGTGTTGAATTTACCGGATTTAAAACAGCGTATCAGTATTATAACTTTATCGGAATTCTGCAAGAGCAAAATGATTATACTACTCAGGTGGGTGCGTTTATCAAATTAAAGAAGAACTTTGGTGAACGTTTTGTGCTTGAGCCCGGGGTGCGTGTACAATACTACGCGTCGCTGCCTGTTACCCGTCTCGAACCACGACTGGCGATGAAGTTTAACGCAACACAAAATCTCAGGATCAAGGCCGCTGCAGGGTTGTACTCGCAAAATATTATTTCATCGAAATCGGATAAGGATATTGTCAATTTCTTCACCGGATTCTTGACCGCGCCTGATTTTGAAATTCAAAAACCTGACGGCAGCTATGCCAATAACAATATTCAAAAAGCGTATCACCTGATTGGGGGTATTGAATATGATTTAGGGGCACTCGAATTTACCCTGGAGCCTTGGTACAAATATTTCGGACAGTTGATCAGTATCAACCGTTACAAATTATTACCCACTGATCCTGACTTCAGTATCGAAACGGGTCAGGCCTATGGACTTGATTTTACCACCAAATATTCAAAAGGACGTTATTATTTCTGGGGGGTATATTCCTACGGATATGTTGACCGAAACGATGGGCATCAGGTGTATCCCACGCCGTTTGACCGCAGACACAATGTGAATTTGCTGACTTCGTATACCGCGGGTAAAAATTATGATTGGGAGTTTTCGATCCGTTTCAATTATGGTTCTGCATTCCCGTTTACCCAAACACAAGCCTTCTATGAAAACATGGATTTCAGCAATGGAATTGGTACCAATTATCTGACACAGAATGGCAATTTAGGAATTCTGTATGATGGTAAAATCAACGGTGGTCGTTTATCCGACTATCATCGTATGGATATTTCCATGAAAAAGAAATTTGCTATCAGCAAACACTCTGTTATTGAGGCTTCTGGCAGTATCAGCAATGTGTACAATCAGCAGAATATTTTTTATATCGACCGTATCCGCAATACCCGCGAATACCAGTTGCCTATTTTTCCTACTTTAGGGCTAAGCTGGAATTTTTAGTGAAGGGGGATTAAACTGAGAAGGTATAGCGGAAATTATTTTTTCGACAAAGTCTTTAGCAACTCTTCTTTTTGTATTCACTATTGCTTGGGAAAATCACCCTAATCTTGGCCATGCTAAATTAGATTCGCGTGATGGCTATGATTTTAAAGGGATGCTTGAATGGAGCGACGCTACTATAGACCTAGGCTGGTATATCGGAATCCTGGCTACCGAAATCATTTTTTATTCCTTTGTTCCCTGATCAATTGTACAGCAAATTCTTGCTGCGGGTCTTTGTTCGATAATACATCGGCTATTGTTTCTGTTATCACGAAATCCGGTAAGGTGCCGTGCCCGCTCAATGGCAGAGTGTCGCTCAGTAAAAATTGTTTGGTGGGAATTTCCACATGCAATTTCGATCCCGGCAAAGTACAATCATCAGTATAGCCGGCCAAAACTTTGTTGTTACCTCCGCTTTCTTCTCCAATAAATATGGCCCGCTGATGTTGCTTTAGGGTAGTGGCTACAATACCGGAATTCGAAAAGCTTCCTCCATTGATCAAGACAAAGAGTTTTCCGCTAAAGTTAACTGATGCAGGTTTCTGCATCCCCATTTCTTCGCCATGTGTTTTTACAAGACCATAGGAATCGCCCGAACCGACTTTGTAATACTGTCTAACAACACTGAATTCTGTTTGGAGCAGGTACGACAAAAGGTACACACCATATTCGACTTCACCACCCTGATTATTGCGCAGATCGATAATCAAATTGTCTATATGCGATGCCAGTAGTTGCTCAAACGCTTTTCTGATCTCTTTTTTAAAATCTTGTCCATATTCTTTTTTTAAAATGCTTTTATGAAAATCCCTAATGGTCAGCACGGCATAATGTTCTTCGGTATAAGGCTTGTAAATAATTCCATCATGCAGTTGTTTGGTCAGCGGTTTATGGGGATAATGAATCTGCCGATAATGATTTATACTGTCTTTAGGCAATGCAGCAATGTTGGCCGATTTTGCCTCATCATGTATAACGTAGTCGATTCGGAACTGTGCCGGATGTCCGAAAAGGTAACTGTAAAATTCCCTGAAATAGTTGTCAATGATCCAGCGGGGGTAAGTCGTATTGTCGCCGTCTCTTACCTGACTTTGCAGGAGTTGTGTGAGCAGCGTACCGGTTGCTATACCATTGATCGATTTGATTTCAGCGCCTTCGGGCAAACTTTTGTCAGACGTTAATACCATTTCAATATAAAGCGACTGACCTATAACCTTAAGTTTGTAAGGGAGAAATTTTTCATAGGCATTACAATGACCAGTGATTTCATCGCCCGGTAGAATGAGGGTATGTCCGTCTTTAATCACAGGGTAAAGCCGAGTCAGGAGTCGATAGAATTCCAGACCGTTGAGAGAATCGTTGATCGTTTGATGTAGTTCATCAAATATCTTTTCAAACTGTTTTTTGTCGGAATAGAGATACAGGTTGGGATGATG
>CAZFKA010000006.1:4791-36356 GCA_964519155.1 uncultured Bifidobacterium sp.
CTTTATAGCTATGGTTGGAACTTTGGAGAAACATTGGATAGTGAGAGCATCACGTATTTAAAAGCTTCTACTACGGCTTTTGTGCTTCTCGTCGTCATTCAAATGGTAAACGCCTTTAACGCTCGTAGTGAAAACTTCTCCATTTTTAATTTCAACAAAAGGAACCGCAGGGATTGCAGTTTTTGTTTCAAAAACACCAGATCGCCTTTTAGGGTTGCAGCGGGGTATTTCTGTAAAGTTTGTGCCGTGCAATTGACCGAAAGCAGCAATAATACGATCAGCAAGTTTTTCATGGGTGGTCTGATTTAGTGGTGTCGTATGGTGTTAAGTGAAGCAGTTGATGTGGATGCGGTAGCACAAAAATAATTATGTTTTCGTAGAAACAAACGGAAGCTTTAAGGCAAAAAAATGATAGGCTTTACTTGAGCTATGGAGCTGAATCTCGCCGGGCAAATTAGCCCCCGATGGCGATCATGCTTCTGTTTTCGATTAGGTCGCTTTGTATTTTGGTAAAATCAGTTAGGAGTTGTCCACCCAGCGCTTGTTCTTTTTGTAAGATATTGTTTTTAATGGCTGCGATTACATCTCCTCCTTGTCGGTAAAGGGTCAGCAGATCGGTTTCCGATTTTGAAAAGAGACAGTTCTTCATTTTTCCGTCTGCCGTCAATCTGAGTCTGTTGCAACTTTGGCAAAACGGTTCGGTCATGGTACTGATCACCGCAAAGGTGCCGGCATGCCCATATACCTTGTATTTTTTTGTCGTGTCGTTCAACTCATCTTTCATTTTGATAAAAGAATATTGTGTTGCTATTGTATCGAGTATTTGCCGGTAAGTGAACACCTTCTCACTCATCCATTGATTCTGGTTAAAGGGCATAAATTCAATAAAGCGGATATGCAAAGGGTCATGCTCCGCCAGTCGTACAAAATCATTGATCTCTCTGTCGTTGATTCCACGCATAACCACCATATTGATTTTTACCGAAAAATCATTATCAATCATACGTTCGATATTATTTTTCACCTGTTGATACTGATCGCGTTTTGTCAGGGCCAGAAAAGTTGCGGCATGCAAAGTATCCAAGCTAATATTGATGGCTTGCAGTCCGGCAGTTTTAAACGTATCGATAAATTTATGCAGGAGTACGCCATTCGTCGTTATGCTTAATTTCACCGGTAGTGCCGACAATCGCCGGATGATTTCAGCCGCATCCTTCCGCACGAGGGGTTCTCCACCGGTCAGCCGAATTTTGTTGACACCCAAGGAAACAAATAGCGCTGCGAAACCCATAATTTCATCAGCTGTCATCAGTTTACCCATGGGCGTAACATCCACCTCTTCGTTGGGCATACAATAAAAGCAACGAAAATTACAGGCATCCGTCAATGAAATGCGGAGATAATTGTGTATGCGCTGATGACGATCTGTGAGCATTATGGCAAAGGTAGGTGAATTTGCTGAAGTAAAATTTCTTACAACATCCTCCACTTGTCCCAAATAATGCGTACATCATCCCAGGCATCATAGTTTTTCGCATACAGCCAATTGAGATGTTCTTTGTTTTCGGCCGGAATATCAAAGCCCTTGATAATAGGGTAGACGTCGAGCAGGGACGACTTCAATCGCGGAAATTGTGAATCGTAATACCCCACCATGGTTTTGTCGCCTTCCAATACCAAAAACATATTGAGTAAAAATAATTTTCTATTTTTCACAAACCAGATCAAAACCGGCGATCCGAGCAAAAACACCAGCGAAGAAATCACATCCACAATTCGTTTATTGCGCGATGCCGTCTGTGTGCTGATTTTATAGACTTGCTCAGTTGTATACAAGTCGCCCGCTGTGTTTTTACTATTACTGCCGATAATGCTGTTGGTGCCTACGCTGTGTATTTTGTATTCGATTTGATTGCCACAAGCCTGCATACTGTCGATGATCTGCGAAAAACCCAAATGCTGCTGTACAAAAATAATTTCTGTGGCCTGATACAATTTGCTTAGCGCCGGTGTATGGGGAAAAATACCCAGTTGATGTTCTTCTTTTTCTTCAAGCGGACTGATCGCGCCGATTATATTTTTATCGACAGAAGCGACGTTGAGTAAATGCCTGATCTCCTGTTCTTCTTCGGGTGTACCCACAATCATCACTTTGCGTATGGCATCTGCACTCTCCAAATTCTTGATGCCTAATGCCTGCATAATTCGCCGAAACAGCAACATCAGCAATGTACCCGACAAAGCACCCAGCACGGTAATGCCCCGCGAAAAACGATAATGCTCATTCAGCAATCCGTAGAGCGCAAGGGTTATCATACTCCCGATCAGCATACCCCGCAACAGACGCGTAGGTTTGTAAGGTTTGTCGTACGCCCCATTGACAAATAAAGTGGCAATCCAGATGAGGATGTATGAAGAAAAAAACGCTGCGAGCAATGACGGGGAATAGAGCGTATCGGTTTTCACATTCCTGATCCATAGATATTTCATCACCAGCAAAGAAGCCAGCAACAGAAAAGCATCAATTAGCGGCATTTGAATGATGCCAAATAAGCGAGACAAAAACGCCAATATCGCTCTGAAATAAATAGCCAGCGTGATCAGGAATACATACATCCTTTTATGGCCACTTTGAAAATTCTTTTTTGCAAAAACGATCATCGCCTGATAAAACATTTTTACGTAATTGAGACTTCCTTTTTTGGTACTCTCTCCTTTGTAATGGATCACTGTCGTTTCGGGGAAGTAGATATTTTTATAACCCGCTTGCTTAAGCTTATAACTCAGGTCAATATCTTCGCCATACATAAAATAGTCTTCATCGAAACTACCGGTCTTGTCGATCGCTGCTTTGCGGCAAAACATAAAACAACCCACCAGCACGTCCACTTCATTGGTTTCAAATTCAGGCAGATACCCTAAATGATATCGGTTAAATACTCTCGATTTTTTGAATAGCCCCGACAAACCGCAAATTTTAAAAAAGGCAACCTGCGCATTGGGGAACCCCCTTTTTGATTCCGGCAAAAATTGCCCCTGGCCATCGATCAGGCGGCAACCTAATGCCCCTGTGGCAGGATGGGCTTCCATGTAAGCAAGACATTTTGTCAAGCTGTCTTCAGGTAATATGGTATCCGGATTGAGGTATAAAATATACTTTCCCTTCGCCAAAGCTACAGCCTGGTTATTGGCTTTTGCAAAACCCATATTTTCAGTGTTCGCGATCAGGTTGATTTGCGGAAATTTACGGCTGACCATTTCCGCACTGCCATCCGTGGAGCAATTATCTACCACAAATATTTCCGCTTCAATATCATGACAAGCACGTATCACAGAAAGCAGGCAATGCTCCAGAAAATATTTTACCTGATAATTGACAATAATGATACTTAATTGCATGCAAGAAAAAAAAGACGGTATATTTGTAAGACTTCAAAAATAACCGAATAATTCAGATAATACCGACCCATGCGGGCAAAAATCCAAAATGAATACGGTATGTTTTTGACAAGATCAGCTAAAAAAGAACTACCCGGCATTTGAATACCCGCACAAGCTATGAACGACTTACTTAAAAATACTTTATTGAGAGCGATACATGAAGGAGCTGAAATTCTACGGCATTATTTTGAAGGGTCATTTGAAATCAAAAGCAAAGATACCCTCAACAATTTGGTAACGGAGGTTGATAAAAAAGCCGAAGATGCCATTATCAATGTGATCAGAAGTGAGTTTCCGGCCCATTTTATTTTAAGTGAAGAAGTTGGAGAACTCAGTACGGAATCAAATTACAAATGGATCATCGATCCCATCGATGGTACCGTGAATTTTGCCCATGGCATTCCTTTGTGTTGTATCAGTATTGGGCTCGAACAAGATGGTATAATCATTATGGGGGCGGTTTTCAATCCGTTTATGAACGAATTGTTTTTTGCTGAAAAGGGCAAGGGCGCTTTTTTAAACAATAAGCCTCTCAAAGTATCCGTTAACGAACAGTTGGAGAGTGCTTGTCTGGTTACCGGTTTTCCTTACAAATGGGCAACCGTGGAAGCAGATCCCATTTCTGTATTCGAACGCTTTATTCGTATGGGCCTGCCGGTAAGACGATTGGGCAGCGCCGCTATTGATCTTTGTTGGGTAGCCGCCGGACGTTTTGACGGATTTTGGGAGTACAATCTTAATCCCTGGGATATTGCTGCCGGATATCTTATCATAGAAGAAGCAGGAGGCCGAATCAGCAATTTCAAAGGGGAACCCTACAGTGTGTACGACAAGGAAACGCTGGCTACAAACGGCAGTATTCATGAGCAAATGCTGCAGATCATAGCCAATGTTCCGGAGAGTTAACGGCATGCTGTTTAGGGTGCCGTACGCTACCAATCTGCAATAGTAATTTTCCATAAGGCCAACACCGTTTTGGTTGTACTTTTGCCCATATGGCTTATAAAAATCTCCAATCGTTTATTGATATCCTTGAAAAAAACAATGAGTTGGTGCGCATTTCCACTTTTGTTAATCCCCATCTCGAGATAACAGAAGTGGTTGACCGGGTGTCAAAATCACATCAGAACAAAGCCTTACTCTTCGAAAATACAGGCACGGGATTTCCCTTGCTCATCAATAGTATGGGTAACGAAAAGCGTATGTGTCTGGCGCTGGGGGTTGCCCATCTCGACGATATCATGAAAGAGATCGAAGCCCTGTTTAAACTGCTAACCAAACCTAAAGAAAGTATACTCGACAAACTGGCTATGTTGCCGAAGCTCTCGCAATTTGCGAGTTGGATGCCAAAAGTAAAAAGCGGCAAAGGAGAGTGTCAGCAAGTCATTGAACTGCAACCCGATCTACACAAATTACCGGTGATGTTTTGCTGGCCTTTTGATGGCGGAAAATTTATCACGCTTCCTGTGATCCATACCAAAGATCCACATACCGGCGTACGTAATGTAGGGATGTATCGTATGCAGATCTTCGACGGACAAACGACCGGTATGCATTGGCACAAACATAAAGTGAGCGCAAAGCATTTTCAGGAATATAAAAAACTTGGCAAACGCATGCCCGTAGCGGTTTCGCTTGGAGGCGATCCGGTATATACCTATGCCGCTACAGCACCCCTGCCTGAAAATGTGGACGAATATGTGTTGGCCGGCTTTTTGCGTAAAAAGAAAGTTGAACTGGTACGTTGCATCACCCAACCCGAACTGGAAGTGCCCGCCGATGCCGATTTCGTCTTGGAGGGTTATATCGACGTCATGGAAGACCTGAGGGTTGAAGGACCTTTTGGCGACCATACCGGTTTTTATTCTCTGCCCGATCTCTATCCGGTGTTTCATGTTACCTGTATCACACATCGACACAAGGCCGTTTACCCAAGTACCATCGTGGGCATCCCCCCGCAAGAAGATGCCTGGATCGGGAAGGCCACGGAAAGAATTTTTCTTGCACCCATAAAAATGACCATGGTGCCCGAAATTCAGGATATGAATATGCCGGTGGAAGGTGTGTTTCATAATCTGGTACTCGCTAAAATCGAAAAGTCGTTTGGCGGCCAAGCACAAAAAGTGATGAATGCGATGTGGGGCGCCGGGCAAATGATGTTTAATAAAATACTGGCCATTACAGACGGGCAAACAAATCTGAACGATTATGAAACGCTTGCCCGACAGGTGTTTAAGAACCTCAACCCGGCCACTGATATTTATTTCAGTCAGGGACCGATGGATGTACTCGATCATAGCTGCAGCAAAATGGGGTTCGGGGGTAAAATGTGTATCGATGGTACAACAAAATTCGACGAAGAGATTGCCGTAGAAATGTTTGATGAAAAAGTGAAGGTGCACACCGAGGCCCTGTTGCGTACTTTTACTGAAATCAAAGGCATCAATGAAAGCCTCACCGCAAAGGATATTCCCTGTGTTATTTTAAGCGTGCAAAAGTCAAAGCCTGCTCATATTCGAACCTTGTGTACGCAAATCCATCAAAGCAGCTTGATTTCGGGAATCAAAATGTTGCTGATCGTAGATGCCAGTTCCGATGTTACGGATATCTCCAGTTGTCTGTGGCGGGTATGCAATAATTTTGATCCGAAAAGAGATGCTCTCATCCTGACGCAAACAGACCCGTCCGGAAAAACATTTTCTACCGCCTGTATCGATGGAACCCGTAAAACCCGTCAATTTGATCATTTTTTACGCGACTGGCCAAACGCCATCGTTTCCGACGCAGCTACCATTGCTTCCATTGATGCCAAATGGGAACAGTTAGGATTAGGGGAATTTATTTCATCCCCCTCCCTAAAATACCAGGATACCGTGATCGGCGAAAGTGCCGAAATCAGGGAAGAATAAGTGCTGCCGGGGTACAAGCCTGCGCCGTACATCACCAAGGACGGGCTATCTAGCTCCTTTCCGCTATTCGTCTTGCCTTGGTTTCGACTAACAGATTTTTGTAATAATTCGCTTTTTGTACATTGCCAATTGCACGATAAGTTATCTCTAAAAAATTCAATGAAGTTATATCGAGATCATCCGCAATATGTGCTTTTTCAAACCAGTAAATGGCACTGTCAGGGCGTTGCGTGGCGCCATAGATACAGCCGATATTATTCATAAAATCGGCTTCGGTGGTATCGCGTCGGTAAGCCATCATAAAATACGGTTGTGCCTGCAGTAAACGTTCTTTACCCAAATAGTAAAAATAATTGGCACTGTCGGTACGGCCCGCTTTGGCATAGGCCAATCCTTTGTTGGTAAACTGATCGGAAGTATTGTAATAGATGGTGCCGAGATTATTGATGAAGATCGCATTGGTACTGTCTTCTGAGAACGCTTTCATATAATATTTTTGCGCACTGTCGTAATTCGCAATATTGAAATAGGCTTTCCCGAGCTGATTGTAACCATCGCTCGGAAGTGCCGGATAAATACTCATCGATTTTGTGAGTTTGGCAATCGCTTCGTAGGATGCCTGCTTTTTTTGTTCCGGTGTTTTGTCTTCAGCATACTCGTTACTGGATAAATGATTGCCGAGATAAAACAATAAATGGGTTGAGTTAGGATAATACTCAATGTCGCGGGAGAAAAGCGCGAAATCCGTCTTCCAGTCAGCATTGCGCGAATAGGTTTTGATACTGTACAATGCGGAGGTGATCAATAAAATGGCAAATAAAAACGGAGAAGTTTGAAACGATTGTACAAAATTGCCATCGGCGCTTGCTTCTTTGGGTTTGTAAAAAAAGTGGGCAAGCAAAAACACTGTTGCAATACATAGCCCAAGCGAAGGGGCAAAAAATAAACGTTCACCAAAGGATGTACCAATCAGGAAGAAGACATTGCTGGTGATGGATACAGTGATAAAAAACCAAAGTAAACCAAATCCAATACGGTTTTTTTCTTTCAGTTTCCAAATGGCGAACACGAATAGGGTGCTGAAAATGACAAACGACAATAAAAAGGTGGGATCTGCAAAACTTTTGATCGGTTCGAGTGATGAGTAAGAGTAGTCGCAAGACAGGGGATGAGGTATAAAAAATGTTTTCAAATATAAACCCAGGGTATTGATCGCTGAGCCAATACGGATCGGAATATTATCATTGCTCAATACAAGATAATTATCCAGTGCACTGAGTTGTGATGGCGGCGGGTAACCACTCAATGCCATATGACGGCAGATAAGGAAAAATCCGGAACAAAGGGCAAACAAGCCCGATAGGATCACATTTTTTTTCACATCAGCCTGGGTGAAAAAGTAAATAAACAAGGGGATCACCGCAATCATCACCACGGTTGATTCTTTGGAAAACGACCCCATCAAATACGCGAGTATACCAACCGGAATATAGTACAATTTCCCCCGACTGAAATATAGTTGAATACAGCGGATAGCGATCACGCTGCCCAACAAACTTAATACCTCATCACCACTCTTGATATTGGCAACAACCTCAGTATGAATCGGATGTACGATAAATAATAAGGCAATAAAAAAGGGAATCACCCATTTTTTTCGAAGAATATCGTAAAAAATAAAAAAAATAAAAATACCCGTGAGTCCGTAAAGCAATACATTGACGATATGAAACTTGTGCGGATCACCATTGAATACATTCCATTCGATATTGAATAATAGCTTAGTGAAAGGACGATACAATGAATTTTCGAGGTCGGAGAAGTCACCTTTACGCAGTGGCGTGGAGAAAATGGTTTTGGTATTTTCGAAACTTACAGGAGCCTTGGTGATCTTGTTGTTTTTAATAATACCATGATCGTCTAATACAAAATTATTTTTAAAGGTATTGCAATTGATGAGTATGGCAACTATAAAAAGTGTTGCAGCAAAAACCCAACCGGTATACTTCCCGGGTGGTTTCGGTAGGTTTGCGGCAACCGGAGGCGCGGTTTGCGCTTTGGGTTTTGGTGCCGGAGTGGCAGGAACCTGATTTTTCGCTTGATTTTTTTTAGCCATTTTATTATTTGGTTTCTAGTGGCCGGTCCAACGTTCGCGTGCGCGGATCATTGGCCGGTGTCGTTTGTTTTTCTTTTTCTTTTACTTCCCCTTTTTTTTCTTCTTCCCGTTTTGCCGTTTGCTTTTCTTCTTTCCGTTGTGCCGATGTCTTACCATCTGTGCTCTTTTTTGCCGTGGCGCATTGTAACAAGCCACAGCATAGCAGACCGAATACTACAAAGAACATGGACCTTTTCATGACATTGTTTTTTTTGAAAATACAAATATAAAGTGTTTCGTTATTTCAAGCTCACACACTGCGTTCCATTTCGCGAAGCCATCTTTCCGGAATTTCATTGTTGCAGGCGGTCAGGTAATCCTGATACGAGCAGGGAATCACCTGTTCAGCATTTAACTTCATCCACCAGCGGTTTGTTTTTTTGCTTTTATAAAACACTGTGTCGTTGTCGGTAAATGTGATATGGTATTCGAGAAACTGGTGTTTGTCGTGCAGCGGGGCTTCTTCTTTTTGCACATAAAGGCCGTCAATATAATACCAGATCATTTGGGCGATCAGTTTGGCCGTGATCTGATGCTGATCATTTTCAGGCTGATAGCCATAAATGCCCAAAGTACGCAGCGATTCACTCATACCGGCGTATCGGGTGATTTTACAAATCTCATCGCCAAAAAAACCATTTGGTGAGGCAAATTTATTGGCCGGGGCATCGCTGTACTTTACACAATTGATATCGATACTGGCAATATGGGAGCTGCGCAAGATGGGTTCAATTTGTTCGAGATCCTCCCGGGCTTTACCAACACGGATACAATCGAATCGGAGTTTATCGAATGTTTCAATCACATGCGGATTCACATAATAGCTCTGAAAGCCGATCAGGTTGAAGTTTCTAACGAAATTGGGGGTTGACGTGAGTGCTTCGGCAAGATAATTATCGTAACGCATACCGGGCTGATCATTTAAATCGGCCAACATATCGATTACGGTAAAGTCGATGACCTTTTCGGCTGTTCTGAATACCTCATATTGTTGGATAGTTAGGTCGTGTGAGCCACCGAGTAACAACACTTTCTTCTCCAGGCTGTTCAGTTCGGTCAGTAAGGTACGTAAAGCGGCACGTGTGTCATTTAATGTAGCCCCTTCAATGATATTACCCATATCACCGATCTTCAGTTCATGATGCCAGTAATGCATACGATACAGTTCATCGCGCAGCAGGTCGGGTCCGTTTGAGTAGGTGGCCTGGCTAAACTGTCCCCGCATTTCACCACAACCAATAATGATCAGGTCAAGATCGTCGATCGCCATATTTTCGGTAGTAATAAACCTGACACGGCTCCCCAATTGGGTAGGCTGATATTCGTGAACGTCAATATCACTGTGCCGGAGCGGGGAAATATAGCTTAACAATTCTGCGATCATGTCTGACTTTTTTTAAAGGTTAAATGTACAAATCAAATTCAATTTCAGGCTTAAAATTCAGAAGGGCTAAAGTATGTTTCAACATGCAATATACCAAATACTCAAAGTAAACGACCAAATACTCATTTGCGTGAAAAGAGCGAATAGCATGCTATTATATTTGTTGCCTATTCAAATCAACATATTTAAATAAGCCAAGTCAATCTATGAAATATGTTTATTTAGAATACCGATGAAAATTTAGTAGTGTTTTTTTTCATTATCCAAACAAACCATGTTCCGCAAGAATGTGGTTTTTTTTTATCTGTTTTGCCATCAAATTGATCCCCTTCATTCGAAATAAACCGCTATCTTTGCGCCCTTTTTGAAGCATCAAAAACTGCAAAACACTCCACTATGTTATCAACACACAATATTTCGCTTTCGTATGGTAAGCGCGTATTATTCGATGAGGTCTCGATCAATTTTACAAAAGGCAATTGCTATGGTATTATCGGTGCAAATGGTGCCGGAAAAAGTACTTTTTTGAAGATACTCAGTGGCGAAATTGAACCCAATAAAGGAAATGTCAATCTGTCGCCCAATGAACGACTCAGTATGCTGAATCAGAATCAGCATGCTTATAATCATTTTACGGTGATGAATACTGTGCTCATCGGGAATAAAAAGATGTGGGATATTCAGCAGGAGAAGGATGCGTTGTATATGAAAGAAGATTTTACCGAAGCCGATGGTATCAAAGCCGGAGAACTGGAAGCTGAATTTGGCGAAATGGGAGGGTATACGGCTGAAAGCGACGCTGCACAATTGCTGGCTAATTTGGGTATCACCGACGATTTGCACCAAAAGCTGATGAGCGATATTACCGGTACCCAAAAAGTAAGAGTGCTGCTAGCGCAGGCCCTTTTTGGCAATCCGGATGTTTTGCTGCTCGATGAGCCGACCAATGATCTGGATATTGAAACGATACGCTGGCTCGAAAACTTTTTGGCCGATTATGAAAATACAGCCATCGTTGTCAGTCACGACCGGCACTTTCTCGATTCGGTATGTACCCATGTGGCCGATGTCGATAAAAGCAAAATCACCATTTATACCGGTAACTATTCATTTTGGTATGAAAGTAGTCAGTTAGCCGCCCGTCAGCAAAGCGACAAGAATAAGAAAATGGAAGAGAAGCGGAAAGATTTGCTCGATTTCATTGCGCGTTTCAGTGCGAATGCCAGTAAAAGTAAACAGGCAACCTCGCGTAAAAAGGCCCTGGAAAAGCTGGTTATCGAAGATATCAAGCCCAGCAACCGTCGATATCCGGGAATTATTTTCAAACCCGACCGCTCCGTGGGCAACGATATTCTCAAAGTTGAAAAGCTATCTGCCTTTCTCGAAGGAGAAACCTTGTTTGATCAGGCAACCTTTGATATCGGTCGTACAGACAAAGTGCTGATTGTGAGTAAAAATCAATTGGCCATTACTACTTTTTTTAATATCATCAATGGCGAAGCCAAACAAACCGGTGGTACCTATGAATGGGGTACAACGATTACCAAAGCGTATCTGCCGAACAATAATCAGGAATATTTTGAAAGTGATTACAACCTGATGGATTGGTTACGGCAGTTTGTGCCTCCCCATATTACTGATGCCGATGAAGATTTTCTCCGTGGATTTTTTGGTAAAATGTTGTTTGCAGGCGATGAACTCAGCAAGAAAACCAAAGTATTGAGCGGAGGAGAAAAAGTGCGATGTATGCTCAGCCGGATGATGTTGCAAAACCCGAATGTGCTGATCCTCGATGAACCGACCAATCACTTGGATCTCGAAAGTATCACGGCATTCAATAATGGTGTGATCGATTTTCCGGGCGTTGTATTGATGGCAACACACGATTTGGCCTTTGCTGATTCAGTGTGTAACCGTATCATTGAGTTAACACCCAAAGGTGTCATCGACAGACTGTGTACTTTTGAAGAGTATCTCGAAAACGATCGAGTGAAAGAATTGCGGGCTGAAATGTATGCCTGATACCCTAAGGCTGTTTAGGTTTTAACTCACAGGCCATATTTGTGTCGGAAACGCATTGCGCTGCATTTACCAATTATTTTACTGCATTTACCAAACTGTAGAACAATAATATCGAATGCGCTTATTTTTGTTGTAGCAAAAGCTAATGATAAATTAGTAATACGCAGTTGAAAAAATGGTCATTATGGTTGTGGTAGAAAAATGTATAAAAAAAGCCGGCCTTTTGTCGAGGGCGCGCACCTTTCGTCTCGAATTGCATCCCGAGGGTTTGTATATTCTTTGTCTCGGCAAAGCTACAGGCGAATTTACCGATGTTCGTTTAACGACTTTCGAAAAAATGGTCGCTAAAAAAGCATTGAATTATTTCGGTAAACGATATGATGAGGAACATCAGCATGCGTTTGAAGAATTGCTGTTGTTTGGGCCACGCGAATTTGCAAAGAAAAAAAACTCTCATTTTATTCCGGCCAAAGAAATTGATCGGTATTTTTCTTTTGATAAGGATGCCGGTGTCATCGAACTCAGCGATCCGCTTTGTAAAATGAAGCTATACCCCAAAACCCCTGACGATTATATACAAATGCAACGACTCGCCGCTGACATTGATTGATAGCCGCACACAACACATTGCTTACGTACGTATGAACTATCGCTTTTTATTTACCGTTTTTGTTGCAGCATTCATCACAGCTTGTAAAAAACCCAAGTATAAAGCCTGTTTCATTACCGCAAAAGATACATTTGCGGTCGGAGAAACAATCTGGTTTTACAATTGTTCAGATTTTGATGGGGCCTCCTCGCAAAACGCGTCGCAATGGATATTTGATAGCGGACAAACAGCGATGATCGTCAGCAGTGGCCATGATAGTATCAGTTGGACCTATCAAAGCAGTGGCATTAAAAATCCCCGGCTCAATGTCGGTACGAAAGAAAATAATGATCAAATAGCAAAACAAATTATAATTCAATAAGTCTTCGCTGAATGCGTGCAAACAAACACCAAGAACTGCATATCATGCAAAAGCTTATTTTTGTGCGACTTCATTGTTTCACCATTCGCCTTTAAACAATTGCTTTATGATGCAATTACCTAAAATATGCAACGACCGGATTTTATGGTTCAAATCGTACGCAGGTTTTTTTGTCCTGCTGTGTACATTCGGTAGTTGCCAGTTTTCCGAACCGGCTTTTGATCAACAAACGGCTACGGAGCAAGCGCCTCGATCGAAGGATACCACTGCATTGAAAGCCCTCGTGCGTAATATGTATGCGTGGGTTGAAACCCAGGCACCCCAAGGAGATTTTTTACCGGCAAACAGTAAAGACGACTATTACCATACAATCGACTGGCCTGCCCATGCAAAAAAAGTGACCGCTATCAAAGAAAGTCATTTTTTTGCCGGAACATTTATTGAGAATTATAGTATGCTGGCGGCAGCAATCGATTCCGCTTTGGTATCCGGTAGCGTTAAATGGGCAGTTGGGGATATGGCTCCTTTTTCGACTGATGCCGATGCCTGGTGTAATTGTCAGGACAGTCCTGAGCGTTATTGGGATTCAATCGACATTGTTATCGGGCAATTATCCGCCGAACAGGCCTCGCTTAGCTGGCATTGGTCGGGGCAGCCGGCCTATTTGATTGATGCGGTAAAGACCGATGGGAACTGGCAGATCAGCCATTTGCAGGGCTTCGATAAAGCGGATTGGCAGACGCGTTTGCGCGAAGCAAAATAAGTCAATGCTATACACTACGGAAAGGGGATAATGTTGCTGAACGCAAACTCAAATATCCTTTGTATCTTTAAAAAAACTTTCTGCCGAAAACAATCGTGTTTCCTTAAATAGCGTTTTTAGTTTGCTTGCTCGATGAACAGAATTGTCCGCATATGTTTTTTTATCATGATCATGCTCAGCGGCATACAGGTTTTTGCGCAAGCGAAAGGGCCGAATGATACCATACGGCTCGGGAGCATCGTACTAGGGACCGATACTTTACCCCATGTATGGATCCGCGATGTGATCATTAGAGCCCCCGCCCCAAAATGGGCACGTCATCAGCGAAGGAATCAGCGGGTCGCCGATGAAGAATACGAACGTCTGCGATACAATGTTTATGTTGTTTATCCTTATGCGGTGATGGCTGCGTTTATTTTACATGATGTCGATTCGGTATTGAATTCCTTGTATAGCAAGGAAGCGAAAAGCCAGTTTAAGAGACGAAAGGAAAACGAACTGAATAGGAAGTTCAAAGACGAATTGAAAAATCTAAGCATTGAGCAGGGACAAATTTTAGTGAAACTGATCGCGCGGGAAACGGGCAAACCCTGTTTTGAAATCGTCAAAGAAATGAAAGGTGGGTTCAATGCAGCGATTTGGCAAACGGTTGCCATTTTGTTCAATAATAATTTGCGTAACCATTATGAGGCTGAAGGAGATGATGCGGCGATTGAATCGGTGGTACGGGAGATTGAAGCGAATGGTCATTTTGAAATCAAGAAATAAACTGACCACCCGAAAGGGAAATGACAAATAATGGCAACAGTATTGCAGTACCTATTACCGGAGTATTTGAAACTTCTCGGTTCGTCGGCTGTTTTTTTGCAGATCAAGCAGTGTAGCAAAATACAATCCATTGCTTAAACCCGCCAAGGGAAGCTGAATGAGTGTTTGACCAGCCGGTAGCGGTTCAGTTCTGATTAATCTGGTGCGGCCAAACAAGTCGATCAGATTGACCTGAATTTGCGTAGGATTAGCCACAGAGAGTTGTATTGAAATCTCATCACTTGCCGGATTCGGATAAAGGGTCAGGTTTTCGAATGTCGTATTGTTTTGGCTGACCTGCACAGGATAAGCACCGTAATAATAGAATGCCTGTGACAAGGGAAGAAAATTGACCCCATCAAAATTTTCATCCTTTTCGTAGGTCATGTTTTGGTTGCCATCGTAGAGATAGCTGAGTTTTTTTATCAGTTGCCAGGCATTGCCCGATCCTTGATAACGTTCTTCGGCAGACAATACATTATTGCCATAGGTATAGACGCTGCGCAAATCTTTATTCCATCCCCCGTTATTTACTTCGGTGAAATATTCAATTTTGTTTTTGTTCGCGTCATAAATATATTGGGCACGTTTCGTTGCCAACCAAGCGTTGTTGACGAAGTCTTCATCCTGTGTTTTATCCAGCAGGGTATCTGCATTCCACGTATACACTACCCGGCCGTCGTTGATCCAACTTAAAGTCAGTGTGTCATAAACCTGCGCAATATATTCTGTGAGGTAAAATGGCGTGAAATTATAGTTGTAAATATATTTGTCAGCGGGTGCCCAGTTTGCATTAGCATCAGGTAATAAACGAATAATGCTACCCACTTCATTTTGCACATAGGTGTAAGAAAGTCGTTCAAGTTTGTTCCAGTTATTATTTCCCCAAATGTATTTTTCTTCTGTTGCAATCAATGTTTGATTGTTTACATAGGTCCGGTCTTTTTTGGTTTGGGTTACAAACATGCCACCGCTGTATCCATACACGGTTTCTGATTGAAATTTTCCGAAGGCGTTATATCCTGTATACACAATTTTGCCGGTGGGCACCCAGTTTCCTGCATTCCACGCTTCATACAAAATGTCGGTCGTATTGCCGAGGCTATCGTAGGTGTAGGTATAACGGTTATTATTGACCCAGGCACCGGCAGTCCAGTTTTCGCGGATCTGCACACTGATCTTTCCGGCAGGAGTAAGGGTGTAAGTATATCGATACCAGTTTCCCCAATTATTATTGGCAAACTGCAAAGCGTGTAAATTAGTTAGGCTTGTGTCAGCATTGTAGGTAAAGAGAAATGAATCTTTTCCCTGCCAGGCATTGTTGACAAACACATCACTGCGTTGTGCCGTTTTTTTAAAAATTATGGCTTGCGCGCTGGAATAGGAAATGGAGCAAAGACATAAAAAAATTAAGATCGCCTGTTTCATTAATTCTATGATCGGTCTGCAAAAATAATTTATTTTATCCGTATAGCTCAAAATGGATTTGCTTTTTATCGTAGCCCAATGCTAATAAATTGTTTTTCGCTTCATCGATCATATTCTTCCAGCCGCACAATAAAAACTGTGCATCAGGCTTACCGGCACACAATTCGCTGTAGACGGGGTGTACATAACCGGTTTTGCCCTCCCAGGCTTCGCGTGATAAGACGGGGATATAGCGAAAGGCCGGAAATTTATCCTGCAATTCCATCATTTCATCGTAATACAGCAGATCGCTTTTTGTACGGGTGCCAAAAATGAGGTAAAGATCTTTGCAGGGGATTTGTTGCTGATAGACATGTTGTACCATACTGCGAAAGGGAGCAATACCGGTACCGGTACAAATCATAAAAAAATCGTGCTCAATGGTTTCGGGTAAAACAAAAACACCAGCAGGACCTCTGAACAAGATTTCATCGCCTACATTAATATTGTTGAATAGAAAGGGGGTACCCAATCCATCTTCCACCAATACGATCACCAGCTCATAAGTATTGCTGCCATTCGGGGCCGAAGCAATGGAGTAACTCCGCCATCGTTTATTTTTCTTTTCATGAATTGGCAGGTCGAGGGTGACAAACTGCCCGGGCTTAAAATCAAAAGAAGCCGCTGTGGGCGCTTCGATGATATATCTTCGCGTGGCGGGTGTTTCATGAATAATTTTGACCACCTTGCCGGTTTGCCATTCTAAATTCATTTTTTTTATAAAAATAAGCAAATAATCAGAATGTCTCGGCTTTTACTTTTTTTCTAAAGGTAATAAGGGGAGATCATGAGATAAACAATCACTCCACTTACCGCTACATACAGCCATATGGGAAAGGTATACCTGACCAGTTTTTTATGGGCAGCAAATTCGCCGGTAAGACCGCGATAGGCACTGTACAACACAAAGGGCATAACCAATCCGGCAAGGGTAATATGTGTACTGATGATAAAATAATACACATAGCGGAGCGATCCGGCCAGTGAACGTTCATCGTCGCTCAATAGCCCATCGTGGTTGGTGTCACCATATTTGGTTTCGCCGGTAAACAAATGATGGGCGATATAAAACACCAGAAACAAAACCGATAGTACCATGGTAAACAACATTACATTTCTATGTGCATTGATATTTTTTTGTTTAACCAGCCACAATGCCACCAGCAGTAATACCGATACTACCGAATTGACACCGGCACTCAACAGGGCAAACACATGTGGATCGAAACCGAGGTTGACCTCTACGGTTATTTTATCGAGCACGGTAACAGCCAGAAAAACAATGGCCGAGAAGATCCAGATCAGCCAATGCGCTTTTTTATCATTCTTTTGTAAGGTTTGAATCATATAATGGGTGTTTTAATTTTAATTAAATTGTCGTTTGAGGCGCCGGCTGGTGGCGATATTCATCGTTTCTTTTTTTCATGCAGTACATTTTTTTCCACCATCAGGTAGGCTGCATCTTCGGCACAGAGTCTGACATTGTTTGAATCCAGACCATTGTAATAACCCCGAATATTCCGGTACTTGTCGATCAACACAAATTTGTCGGGGTGTAAAAAATCTTCTTCGCCTTCCGCCTGTTTTACGGTATCGAGTTTGAGTTCGTTTCGCGCAAAATCATAAATTTCTTTTTTGTTGCCGGTCAAAAAAAGCCATTTATCATGGTTGGCGTCAAGCTTGTCGGCGTAATGGCGGAGCTTGGTTACCGAATCGTTTTCGGGATCGACACTGATGGATAAAAATCGGATGGACGAATCGTTTTTCTTGTAGGCTGTATTGAGTAATTTCATGTTTTTGCTCATCTGCGGGCAAATGCTCATGCAGGATGTAAAAAAGAAATTCACGACCAATATTTTGCCTTTCAAGGTTTCATTGATCGAAACAGTATCACCGAGTTGCGACACCAGACGCAGATTGCCTACAGTATGAAACGTGGTGTCGTAAACCGTTTTGCCGTCTTTGCTCAGGGTATCTATTTTGTCAATGCCAAAAGTTGGGGGCAGTTTTACATGCCCGTCGTGCCCGTTGAACTTAAGAAAAAGGTAGGCACCCACCGGGATGAAAGCACTGAAAAGGCCACCGATAAGGATACTTTTCAGATTGATTTTTTTTGACATGGCGCAAAGGTAAAACGCAGATAGCGAATTTAGACAACAATCGCCCTGTACATCTACAAAAAAAGAAAGCGGTCGAATTTAACGGTTAAAGCGTTTCAAATAATAGGTAGCCGTACCGTGTTCGAGCAACAATTCTTCCCCATCGTATTTAATGATCTTTGCTTTCATCACCCTGCTGTCGGTAATGATACTCAGTTCACGGTCTTGCAGTTTGATCACGGCATCATGCGTATACAGCGAATCCATATTGTGAAAGCTGGCCTGTCCGCCATATTGCTTTTCTCTGATCATTTCTTTCACTTCAAAATTTTTCAGGTAAAAGGTGCGACTGCTAAACGAAGGGTCTGTTTTTTTGTACACCGACCATTTTCCTTTGAGCGCTGAAATGCTTACGTCACCATCGTTTGACTCGGGGCCCGGGCTCATTTTTTCTACCGGCGAAGGATTAAATTCATTCACTTTCACAAAGCGGTGGCTCAGCTTTTTTTGTTTGAGTTTGAGAATTTGCCGATCGACTGCCTCTACGGTAAAGGTTTCATTTTCCAAAGTCAGTTTATTTTCCGCCAGCTCGGCTGTGCCATAAAATGTGCTGCCTATGGTATGCCTGATCAGCATAAAACCATCGCTCCGGATCTCGATGAATAAGGTGTCTTTAAAGGGAATCACATCGTTGTTTTTATCGGTGCGGGTCCCTTCTGTCCATTTACCGCTGAGGTCATTAAACGTGTACTCTTCCTGTGCTTGTACCGCAAAAGGCAGACACAGCAATATGAAAAGAAATTTTTGCATGATTGATTTTTGCGTCAAATGTAAACATTTTTTTCGCAGCAGAATAGATGGTCAAACCGTCAAGCGTTTCAGCGATCGACAAAAGAGAAATTATTTCAATTCGAAGGTATCCATGAATTTCGTGGTGAAATTGCCACTGATAAAATCTTCGTTTTGCATGAGTTGCTGATGAAAAGGAATGGTGGTTTTGATTCCTTCGATAACGTATTCGCTCAAGGCGCGGCTCATAGTATCTATCGCTTCTTCGCGCGTTTGGGCGACTGCGATGATTTTGGCGATCATGGAATCATAATATGGTGGAATGGTATACCCGGCGTAGATATGCGAATCGATGCGGACGCCATGTCCACCGGGGGTATGCAATACATTGATACGGCCGGGTGAAGGTCTGAAATCGTTATAGGGATCTTCAGCATTGATCCGGCATTCGATGGCATGCATTTTTGGTTCATAGTTTCTACCGGAGATCGGCACACCACCGGCTATTTTAATTTGTTCTTTGATGAGGTCGTAGTTGATCACTTCTTCGGTAACGCAGTGTTCTACTTGTATACGGGTGTTCATTTCCATAAAATAGAAATTACGATGTTTGTCTACCAGAAACTCAACCGTACCCACTCCTTCATAATTGATGGCGGCTGCCGCTTTGATGGCTGCGTCGCCCATTTTTTTGCGCAACTCGGGTGTCATAAAAGGTGAAGGGCTTTCCTCCACCAGTTTCTGATGACGACGTTGTATCGAGCAGTCGCGTTCGCTGAGATGACAAACTTTGCCAAACTGGTCGCCGGCGATTTGTATTTCAATATGACGAGGTTCTTCAACAAATTTTTCCATGTAGATACCATCGTTCTTAAATGAAGTAGCCGCTTCCATTTTTGCCGAATCGTACGCTTTTTCCATTTCATCGGCGTTCCAAACAATACGCATTCCTTTACCGCCCCCACCGGCTGTCGCTTTGATCATTACAGGATAACCCATTTTTTTGGCTTCCTTTTTGGCATGATCCACACTTTCGAGTAAACCGGCACTACCCGGAACAACGGGCACACCAGCCTTGATCATGGTTTCTTTTGCGGTAATCTTGTCGCCCATCGAATTGATCATGTCGGGCATCGGTCCGATAAACTTAATATTGTATTGACCGCAAATTTCGGCGAATTTTGCATTTTCGGCTAAAAATCCGTAACCGGGATGTATGGCATCGGCATTCGTGATCTCTGCCGCCGCCATAATATGCGGTACATTCAGATAGGAATCGGCTCCTGAGGGTTTGCCGATACAAACGGCTTCATCAGCAAAGCGCACATGCAAACTATCTTTATCGGCTGTAGAGTAAACGGCTACTGTGGGGATTCCCATTTCTTTGCAGGTGCGTATCACCCTTAGGGCAATTTCTCCGCGATTTGCTATTAATATTTTCTTGAACATTGTTTTCTCAATTTGAAAATTTGAACATTATTGAATCTGACAATTTGTATACAATGGATTTCACTTCGAAAATAATACAGAAAATGGTTGTTACTGCATTTCAATTGCTTTTGCAGCCCATTTCATTTTCAAATTTTCAAATCCGCAAATTCTCAAATTAATTTAAGGTTCAATCAAAAATAAAGGCTGATCATATTCCACGGGACTCGAATCGTCGGCAAGGACTTTTACAACTCTTCCGGCCACCTCACTTTCAATTTCATTAAATAATTTCATGGCTTCTACAATACAAATCACCTGACCTACTTTGACTTCGTCTCCCACATTGACAAATGTCGGCTTGCCGGGTCCTGCTGAACGGTAAAAGGTACCGATCATTGGCGATTTGATGGTGATGAGATGATCGGTGCCGCTATCTGCCGCAGGGGGGGCAGCAGGAGCCGCCACCGGAGCGGGTGCGGGTGGAGCAGCAACCGATACCGGAGCCGGCGTTACCGCCGCAGCCGTGGGTACAATCTGTGCCGGAGCAGCGCTTAGCGGCATACCTTGCCGGATGGTTATTTTAAAGTCGCCTTTTTCCAGTTTTAATTCGTTGACGTTCGATTGGTTCACTGATTTCAACAATTCATTGATTTCAGCAATATTAAAGATCGCGTCAGGTATTTGCCTGATTTCGGCAGCAGATGATTTTGGTGTAGAGCTAGTTTTGGCGGCAGGTTTTTCTGCAGATTTTTTTACTGCAGGTTTTTTTGTTGCGGACGAACCTTTCGACGGGACGGCCTTTTTGGTTGTTGCCATTTTATTTTATTTTTATTGAATAACTGATAAAAAAAACGATTGAGCGAAAAGTCGCTCAATCGGGAATTAATTTTTTACTCTTTCTACGTAGTCGCCAGACTTGGTATTGATACGAATCATGTCGCCTTCGTTCACAAACAACGGAACATTTACTGTAGCGCCGGTTTCTACTGTTGCAGGTTTCAGGGTACGGGTAGCCGTATCGCCTTTCATACCGGGTTCGCTATAGGTTACCAACACGTCAATTTTCTCGGGTAATTCAACACCGATGGGCAAATCGGTTTCGCCATTGGTCAACACCGTTACTTCCAAGCCGTCTTTGAGAAACTGGGGAGCATTGACCAAGCTTTCGGCAACAGTGATTTGCTCAAATGTGTCGTTGTCCATAAAATTATAACCGGTTTCATCCTGATAAAGATATTGATAAGCCTTTTTTTCAACCCTTACCGGGAAAATAGTTTCTCCGCTGTTCCAGGTTTGTTCAATGGTTCGGGTATTATCCACGCCTTTCAGTTTTGCCCAGACTTTCGCCGCTGCACGGGCTGTTTTATTTTGCCCGAACTCAACGACGCTGTATAAACTGCCATCCAGTTTGATAATTAATCCTGAACGCATATCTGCTGTTGTTGCCATGTAACTGTTATTTTTTAGTTTAAACCACAAATATATAAACAAAGAATTAAATAAGTCTCAAAGAACTTAGTATACCCGGAATAGTTTTTTATTGTTTGCTCATAAATAATCTACAATACATAGCGCTTTATTCTAATGTGATACAGTACAAGTGAAAGACTATCTTTGCACGCCTTATGAAGAAAGATCTGAATGACCTGCAGTTTAACGATGGAGAAATGTTGTTGCTTGACAAACCTTTTGGCTGGACCTCGTTTGGCCTGGTTACCCAACTCAAAAAGTGGACCAAAGCAAAGATCGGACATGCCGGTACGCTTGATCCCTTAGCCGGTGGATTGATGATTTGCTGCACCGGTAAAATGACTAAAAAGCTGGGTGGTTTACTCGGCATGCCCAAAGAGTATACCGGTATTATCCATCTTGGCGCCACAACCCCGACATACGATCTGGAAAGTATGCCCGAAAATCCGCAAGCTTTCCAACACTTGAGCACCGAAGAAATAGACATGGTGCGTCAGCAGTTTGTAGGTGAAATTGAACAATATCCTCCAGTACATTCAGCGGTAAAGCAAGACGGCAAGCCGGTATATGCGCTCGCTCGGCAAGGGAAAGATGTGCAGATGAAAAGTCGTCGGGTAAACATTGAAACCTTTGAGATCACCCGGATCGATCTGCCTGAGATACATTTCCGGATTGCCTGCTCAAGCGGAACCTATATCCGGAGTATTGCAAACGACTTCGGCGCGGTATTGGGTTGCGGGGCATATTTGCAAAAGCTTGTGCGTACCGCCATCGGTCCTTATCGACTCGAAGAGGCCTTTACCGTGAAGGAAATGAGTGAGCACTTTGGCAGCCTCATGAATGCACGCATTATTACCCCCAAAGGCTAAGGGATTCGATGGGTTTGATTGGCTACCGTAAAAACCCACAACCCAACAATGAAATTATATTACCTTTGCCGCCGTGCAAGAAAATTCAGCCCAGCAGGGTATTGTACCCAGAATCGTTTCGGTGATTTTTCACCCTGTATTTGTACCTGCCATGGTCTTTATTTTTTTGATCTATGGCAGTCCGGCCCTTTTTTTTGGATTTGAAGAAAAAGCCAAATTGTCGCTGTTCGTAGTCGTGGCACTCAACACCATTTTATTTCCTTTGTTGGTTGTGATCTTGTTGTGGCGCTTAAAATTTATCGACAGCCTGCATATGCAGGGCGATAAAGAACGGTATGGACCCCTCATAGCCACCATGTTATTTTATTTCTGGGTATTTTGGACGGTACACAAACAATTTCCCGTACCCGAAGTAGCGGAGAGTTTTTTACTGGGTACTTTTCTCACAACAGTCGGGGTGTTTATGGCAACGATTTTTTTTAAAATGAGTATGCATACCGCTGCTTGGGGAGGGGTGATCGCGTTTGCCATTATCTGTACCTTTATGATGTTGTCGAACGCTTTATTTTTTTTACTGGCTGCAGTACTCATCGGTGGTATCGTGGGTACATCGCGGTTGTGGCTCAAAGCCCATAATCCGCCACAAGTGTATTCAGGTTTTATTGTTGGGGCACTGATGCAGTTTTTTGCCTTTCTGATCGTTCATTTATTGTTGAAATAATTCATGGCTAATCCAAAAATTGAAACTTGTTTTTCGCCTTCTCTGCTGCATTTGTACGACATACGCCAAAGTATAGTTGTCATCATCGACGTCTTTAGGGCCACCTCTACCATTGCTGCAGCGTTACATAACGGAGCAAAAGAAGTTATCCCGATCGATTCGGTTGAAAAATGTATAGCGATGGGTAGTTCAATTCCCCACTCGATTACTGCGGGTGAACGCGATGGTAAAGTAGCGCCGGGATTGCAGTATGGGAACTCGCCGCTCGAGTATGCACCTGATTTTATCAAAGACAAAACGCTGTTGCTCACGACCACCAATGGAACACGCTTGTTGCATATGTGCAATGATGCCAGCGAGATCATCACCGGTTCATTTTTGAATTTGGGAGCAGTATGCGCCTACCTTAAAGCACAAAATAAAGATGTATTGCTGGCCTGTGCGTCGTGGAAAGACCGTTACAACCTCGAAGATTCATTGTTTGCCGGTGCGGTATATCATGCGATCGGAGAGTATTTTGAGATGAACTGCGACAGTACACGAGCGGCGGCCCATCTCTATGGTTTGGCCAAAAGCGACCTGTATGGATTTATACAAAACAGCTCCCATTTTTTACGGCTTTCCAAATTCGGATTGGAGTATGATATGGAGTATTGTTGCAAGATCAATGAGCACAATGTTTTGGTAAGGTATGCAGGGGAGAAGTTGGTTGTTTAGGGGGTAAGGGGCAAACTGAAAGGGACAAGTTGCTGCTTAAAGTTCTCGGCGGGACATGCAAACTGCAAACTGCCCACTGCTTACCGCCACGAATGCACGAATGATTCGCTTCGCGAATTTTCATTTCTCAAATCTGCATTTTCCATTTTCAACTGCAAAGTGCCACGAATGCACGAATGTTTAACTTCGAAAAATTTCAATTCTCAACTGCCTACTGCCCACTGCAAATTGCCACGAATGCACGAATGATAAACTTCGAAAATTTTCAATTCTCAATGCTGCATTTTCCATTTTCAACTGCAAATTGCCACGAATGCACGAATGAATCGATTTCCCATTTTCAATCCTCAACCGACGACTTCTTACTGCCCACTGCAAATTGCCACGAATGCACTAATGAATCGATTTCCCATTTTCAATCCTCAACCGACGACTTCTTACTGCCCACTTCAAATTGCCACGGATGCACGAATGAATCGATTTCCAATTTTCAATTCCCCATTTTCAATCGCCTACTGCCCGCTGCATGCTGCCACGAATACACGAGTGAATTCGATTTTCGATTTTCAATTCTCCATTATCAATTCTCAACTGCTTACCGCCACGAATGCACGAATCTTTGTTTCGCGAATGTTCATTTCTCAAATCTGCATTCTTCATTTTCCATTTTCAATCCTCAATTCTCAACAGCCCACAGTCTACTGCATGCTGCCACGAATGCATGAATGAATTCTATTTTAATTTTCAATTCCCCATTTTCAATCCTCAATTGCCTACTGCCCACTGCAAATTGCCACGAATGCACGAATGGTTCGCTTCGCGAATTTTCAATTCTCAACTGCCTATTGCCCACTGCAAATTGCTACGAATGCACGAATGATAAACTTCGAAAATTTTCAATTCTCAATGCTGCATTTTCCATTTTCAACTGCAACGTGCCACGAATGCACGAATGATTCGCTACGCAAATTTTCAATTCTCAACTTCTTACTGCCCACTGCAAATTGCTACGAATGCACGAATGATTCGTTAGGCAAATGTTCAATTTTCAATGCAACATGCTCCATTTTCAAACTTTCAATTTTCCTTTTTCAATTTTTTTTTCAGATCGCTACGCAATTGTTTAATGACCCCTTCTTTGTTTTTGCGGAGCTGTTTGGCAAATTCTCTGGCAAAAGGATGAACGTCGTGATATTTTTCACTCCAAAAAATAATCTCTACCAACGCCGGTACCAGATCGATTCCTTTGGCAGTAAGGGTATACAATATTTTTGCTTTACTATCCGGATGTTGCTGCTTGCTGATGATGCCTCCCGCTTCCAATAACAACAAGCGATCGGCCAAAATATTGGTTGCGATCTTTTCACCGGCATTTAAAAAATCGCCGTAAGTATGCATGCTCTTAAATACCAGATCTCTGACAATCAACAATGACCATTTATCGCCAAAAATATCCAATGCCGTGCTGATCGGGCAGTCTGATCGAAATGCAATCTCTTTCTTTTTCACCGCACAAATTTATAAAAATCGCTTGCATATTAAAAGTATTTGTTTTTATATTTGTACTTTCAAAATGCAAGTGAAAATATAAAGCACCAAACCATGAGTAAATTACAAGCCCGAAACGAAGCCCTGATTGCGGCGCCGGTTGATGCAGTATGGCGTCTGATTACAGACATCACACAGTTACCCAAAGTTAACCCCGGGGTGATCAGCGCTACAGGTCGAATGGATCAACAGGGAGAAACCCGCACCTGTCTGATCGATAACAAGGGTCGGAAAGGGTCGGTTACAGAAAAACTGATTGAACTCATTCCACATAAGAAGACCGTTTGGACAATCGAAAGCGACACCATGGGCATGAGCCGTATGCTGAAAGACACCCGTTTTGTTTTCCTGCTCGAAGAGAACGGTCTAGGGCAAACAAAAGTGATCAATGAAACCTATTACCAACCGGCAACTTTGTTGGCAAAAGTGATGAATGGTTTGATGATGAAAAGAATGATCAGACAAACACAGGAAAGCATCTTGCACAATATCAGCACGCTGACAAAGACCCGTGCGACCTGAGCCCGGTCAAACCACAGTTTCCGGTAATCTGTTCATGTAAACAATATCCCAAAGAAAATGGCATACAATACTCAATTAGCCGATAGAATCAGAAAGCAATTGCGAGATCTGTCGCCCCTGGAAGAAAAAGAAATGATGGGAGGCCTCACCTTTATGTACAACCACAAAATGTGTGTGGGTATAATTGGCGACGAAATGATGTGTCGTATTGATCCGGACTTTCATGAGCAAGCAATTCAGAGGAAGGGATGCCGCACCATGGATTTTACCAAACGGCCTATGAAGGGTTATGTGATGGTCAACGACACAGGTATGCAAACAAAGAAAGATTTTGCTTACTGGATCGATCTTTGTTTGGCGTTCAACAGTCGTGCTAAATCATCAAAAAGAAAAAAAAATTAAATTCGATCATAAACAATTAAAACAAACAAAAAATGAAAAATTCAATTAACTGGTTTGAAATTCCGGTAAAAAATTTCAGCAGAGCGAAAGCTTTTTACGAATCACTGTTTGGTGCCGACATTCAGGAAATGCCCCATCCGATGTACAAATATGGTATTTTACCCGGCGACATGCAAAACGGCGTTACCGGAGGTATCGTTGAAGGAGAAGGATTTGAACCTTCCATGACCGGGACGCTGATTTATTTGAATGGTGGCGATGATTTGAGTGTGCCCTTGTCAAAAGTGGAAGCTGCCGGCGGCAAAATTCTCCTGCCAAAGACCTCTATTGGAGGTAATGGTTTTATGGCCCATTTTATGGATACGGAGGGGAATAGAGTCGCTTTGCATTCGATGAATTAAAATACGTATTGTCAAGTGAAAGAAAGAGCTGTCATTTATGGGCAGCTTTTTTTTAGGATCTCGACCGGCTAAAGGACAGGTATGAGTTTGAAGAAATAAAAGCAAAAAGTATGCGTCCGCTATCCAAGGCCCACCGAATTGCCACGCATGCGCGAAAGGTATCTTCGCATGCCGGTTGCTTACTGCCAATAACAAAATTGCCAAGATTGCGCGAATGATGTTTGTTATGCAACTGTCCATTTTCATATTGCCAGGATGAAAAATACATGCCAGCTGCTTATTGCTCCATTGCCACGAAGTACCGATTTTACAACTCCTCAAAAAAATCATGATCGATAGCCTTTAATACATAGCTCACTTTCGGTTGTACGCCCACATTGTATTTGATCGCAAACTCTCCCAGCTTCTGCCCATCGATGAGGATGATGATGTTTTGGGGATTCATACGGACGGTTTGGAGGGCATCGGTGGTGAATTCGGAGGTGGTGATGAAAACACCTTTATGGGTGCCACGCAAACTGAGAGAACCAATGAAATCACGAACATCTTTAGATTGTACTTTATTGCTGGTCCACAATTTTGCCTGTACGTAGATGCGGTCTAAGCCCAACTTATCCTGATAGATGATGCCATCGATGCCGTTGTCACCTGATTTGCCCACCACTTCAAAACTTTTCTCATCCGTAATACCATAGCCCATGGCATTTAGTAATTCCAACACAAATTTTTCGAATTGTGCCGGTGTTTTTTGTTTGATGATTTCGAGAAGTTCAATGCTGAGTTTTTGTTTTATTTCTTCGAAATTTATTCCAATTATTTCTTCGGGGGTACGTGTATCTGTTTGTTCAGGCAACTCCTTAGCGGGGTTTTCCTTTACTTCCTTGAATCCCTGTGTCCATTTGTTGTAGGCATCAAATTTTTTCAGATAGCTCAGGTTGATAGCTGATACATTGTCTTTGAAAATAGCTTTCCCCAGCTCAGTGATCTGGTAAACACCTCTTTTGACATATTGAAGAAGTCCTGCATTTTTAAGATGAGTGATCGACCAGGTTACTCTGTTTTTAAACAAAGGCATTTGCCCACTGGGTACATAAATTCTCAACTCTTCTTCGGAAAGGTTGAACTTCACTGCCAAATTAGTCAACACTTCTTCTAAAGTCCTTGCTTGTTCATCTTTCAAAAAATCTAACAAGGGGTACATCAGCGTTTGGAAATCGGGAATATTTTGTTTGGGGGACATGTATCAAATTTAAAATGTAATAATAGCATTTCAGCAGAAATTTGAAAAAATGTGCAGATTTTATGTTGAGGTAAAGGATTTTTACAAGATGTGCTTAATTCCCGAAAATGCGGTCTGTAAACTTAAAGCGATCTTCGATCCTTTTATGGCGACTTCAACAATCCCCTATTCTACAGTAAAATCAAATACTAGCATGAATAATTTTTGCTGACGAAATTTAAATCGACTTTTTCAAATTAGTTATTTCCGTGGGAGTAGTATATTTGAAACATTGGCTTTCGTTACCAATTTTTTGAATAAAGAAGAACTAAAAAAAATGAAACTAATTAAATCGTGCGAAAACTCTTATCATCTTTGCTTCTTTTTGTGGTTATAAACAATATTTCAGCCCAAAATAAGGTAGCAATTCAGCAGCATTTGTCATTTAAAGGAGTGCCAATTGACGGAACACTCAAGGAGTTTGTTTCAAAAATGACTAGATTGGGGTTTTGGAATATCGGAAAAGAGAAAGGAATGGCGATTATGAAGGGTGATTTTGCATCTTACAAAAATTGTCATGTGGGTGTGTCGACATTGAAATCGAAAGATTTAGTTGAAAAAATTGTAGTGATTTTACCGGCGTGCGATACTTGGTCGAGTCTATCTTCAAACTATTTTAATTTAAAAGCTATGCTGACGGAAAAATATGGCCATGCGGCACAGTTCATAGAAGAATTTCAGTCTTATATTGAGCCCCTCTCAGACGATGAAAAAATGTATAAAGTGAAATATGATGAATGCAAATATTCTTCCAATTTTGAAACAGAACTTGGAACAATTTATCTTTCTATACGCCATGACGGCACAAATAGTTGTTTTGTGAGCTTGGTGTATGTTGATAAAATAAATAGTGCTGAAATAAAAAAGGACGCGTTGGATGATTTGTAGGAATGAAGGCAATGTTTTTTTTCGTTGAACTCGTCAAGAAGAATATTTAAAAGCTCAAACAATCTGAAATATTAAAAATAGCACACAATCAATGCCTACCAAGTTTTTTACAAATCAAGACGACAACAGCTTACTCAAGAAGTTTGAGGGAGTATTTACGAATATTGACAGTATTCGTCATTTTGATGCTCTCGTTGGCTATTTCAGAACATCCGGATATTTCAAGGTTCGGGCGTTTCTTGACAAAATACCGAAAATCAGAATCCTAGTCGGTATCAGTGTTGACCAATTAATTAAGAAGTATCATGACAAAGGACAATATTATATAGATAACCCCGAAGAAACAAGGGCTAACTTCTTGGAAGAAACTATTAAGAATATTCAGGAAGCTGACTATGACGAGGTAACCGAGAAAGGAATTATACAATTTCTTGATGACCTTATTAGTGGGAAAATTGAATTAAGAGCACATCCAAAGAAGAAGATTCACGCTAAAGTTTACATTTTCAGACCAGCTTCATTCAATGAATATGCTCCCTGCGAAGTAATTACGGGTTCCTCTAACTTGACTGATGCTGGAATTGGTGCGAACCCTGAATCCAATTATGAATTTAATGTATGTCTTCGCGACTATGAAGATGTAAAGTTCGCTTCAGATGAATTTGAAAGACTTTGGAGCGAATCAGTTCCAATACTTCATGCTGAAGCGGAAGCTATCAGAAAGAAAACTTATTTGCGGGACGACTTCACACCATTTGAGTTGTATATCAAAATGCTGATTGAGTATTTCGGTAAACGAGTTGAATACGACCCATACAACATTGATTTATTGCTTCCAGACAAATTCATGCGATTGAAATATCAATCAGATGCAGCCAATCAGGGTTACGCAATAATGATGAAGCATAACGGCTTTATACTGGCTGACGTGGTTGGTTTGGGTAAAACGATTATTGCCTGTATGGTGATTAAGAAGTTCATTTACGAAAACGGAACACATTCAAAAATTCTGATTGTAGTGCCTCCAGCGTTAGAAGCAAACTGGAGAAGAACAACAGAAGATTTTCAAATCAAAAATCACTTTGAATTCATTACGCTTGGTAGTCTGCACAAAATCCTGAATGAAGATAATTACAGCTATTCCAATGCAGATAAGTTTGATTTAATAGTTGTGGATGAATCACACAAGTTCAGAAACGACTATACTGAAATGTATTTGGCATTGCAGGAAATCTGTAAGAAGCCACGAAGCCGACCATCTGAAAATGGCGACACACGAAAGAAAGTAATTCTAATTTCGGCTACTCCATTAAACAACAGACCGCAGGATATAGAAAATCAACTTTACCTGTTTCAAGACAAAAGAAACAGCACGTTGGAGAATTTACGAAACCTACAGGATTATTTCAAGCCACTTAACGAACAATACAAAAAACTTGCTGCTGAAAAAAACCTTAACATCAAAAAACTCAAATCGCTTTTTCAAAAATTAAGAGATGATGTTGTTGAACCATTGGTAATTCGCAGAACAAGAACCGACATTGAAAAGAACAAAGAATATTTAGAAGACATGAAAAATCAGGGAATCATCTTTCCAAAAGTTGATGATCCTATTTCCCTTTTCTATGAACTGGATGGCAAACTTGCTACGTTGTTTTATGAAACTGTTTCCTTGATTACGGGCTTAGACGAATACGGTAATGAAATAGATGGCTTGGGTTATTATCGTTATCGTGCTATTGAGTTTTTGGCAAACGAAGAAGACAAAAAGATTTATGGAAACGTAAAATCAATTTCCGGTCGCCTGAGTGCAATTATGAAAACGCTTTTAGTGAAGCGTTTGGAAAGCAGCTTTTTCGCTTTCACTCAATCTATGAATCGCTTTCAAAGAGCAATTTACAACATGATTGAAATGTTTGAAAATGACAGGGTATTTGTTGCACCTGACCTTGACATCAATAAACTATTGGAAGAAGGTTTAAGCTATGACCAGATTGAAGCCAGGATAAATGAGAAAGGCGGTAACAATAAAGAATTTACACGTTCTGCATTTGACAAGAAGTTTCTTGTATTATTAAAGTCCGATAAAGAGAAAGTGGACGACCTGGCTTTGCGTTGGAGCAAAGTAAAGAAAGACCCGAAATTGGATGCATTCAGCGAAAAACTGAAAACTGAATTTTTCAAAAGCAAAAAACACAACCCAAGCGGACAATTGGTAATTTTCTCAGAATCTAAAGAGACTGCTGAACAACTTTCAGAGCAAGTCAGCAAGAACTTTAAATTTCGAGTGCTAACCGTAAGTGCTGAAAACCGAAAAACCGTTGAAACCATTTTACGGGAAAACTTTGATGCCAATCTCGAAGGTGAAAAATGGAAATATGATTTTGACATCATTATCACTACAGAAGTTTTGGCAGAAGGTATCAACCTGCACCGGAGCAACTTGATTGTAAATTATGATGTGCCCTGGAATGCCACCCGTTTAATGCAACGCATTGGTCGTGTAAACA